>NZ_JBVVQE010000095.1:0-21551 GCF_055811435.1 Mesorhizobium sp. WSM4837 | reverse complement strand
GTGTCGTTCTCGCTCGGCGACGGCCTTCGTCCCGGCTCGATCGCCGACGCCAACGACGCGGCGCAGTTCGCCGAACTGGATACGCTCGGCGAGTTGACAAAGATCGCCTGGGCCAAGGATTGCCAGGTGATGATCGAGGGGCCCGGCCACGTACCGATGCACAAGATCAAGGAGAACATGGACAAGCAGCTCGCTGTTTGCGGCGAGGCGCCGTTCTATACGCTTGGACCACTGACGACCGACATCGCGCCGGGCTATGACCACATCACCTCAGGTATCGGGGCGGCGATGATCGGCTGGTTCGGCACGGCCATGCTCTGCTACGTCACGCCGAAGGAACATCTCGGCCTTCCCGATCGCAACGACGTCAAGATTGGCGTGATCACCTACAAGATAGCCGCGCATGCCGCCGACCTGGCGAAGGGACACCCGGCGGCGAAACTCAGGGATGATGCCCTTTCCCGCGCGCGCTTCGAGTTCCGCTGGGAGGATCAATTCAACCTGTCGCTCGATCCCGAGACCGCGCGGTCCTTCCACGACCAGACCTTGCCCAAGGAGGCGCACAAGTTGGCACATTTCTGTTCGATGTGCGGCCCGAAATTCTGCTCAATGCGCATTTCCCACGATATCCGCGCCGAGGCACAGAAAGAGGGCATGGCGGCAATGGCCGCAAAATACCGCGAGGGCGGCGATCTCTACGTGCCAGCGGACGAGACCAGCGCCCCGCCCATGCCGGAGGCGCATGAGCCGTCATGAAGGTGTTGATCAAAGGGGCCGGCGTCGCCGGCCTCACCGCAGCTTTCGAGCTGGCCACCCGCGGCGCGGCAGTGACGGTTGCCGAGACGAGGCATAGCCTCGGCGGCAATGCGTCGTGGTTCGCCGGCGGCATGTTGGCGCCATGGTGCGAACGTGAAAGCGCCGAGCAGCCGGTGCTCGATCTCGGACGCGACGCCGCCGACTGGTGGGATACGGCAACGCCCGGGCAGGTGACGCGGGCCGGAACACTGGTCGTGGCCGCGCAGCGCGATGCGGCCGAGCTCGACCGGTTTGCCAGTCGCACGTCGGGGTACAGGCCTGTTGATGAAAACGAAATCGCACAGTTCGAGCCGGACCTCGCCGGTCATTTCCACCGTGCGCTGTTCTTCCCCGACGAAGCCCATCTCGACCCGCGCCGGGCGATGGCTGCGCTTCACGACAAACTCGCAGCCATGGGAGTCGAATTTCACTTCGGCGCCAAGGCCCGGCATGTTTGCGGTTTCGATCGCCGGATCGACTGCACGGGCATCGCGGCGGAAGACGACCGACTGCGCGGCGTTCGCGGCGAGATGCTGATCCTGCGCACGCCCGATGTCTCGCTCTTGCGCCCGGTCCGGCTGCTTCATCCGCGCTTTCCGCTCTACGTAGTGCCGCGCACTGACCACCATTTCATGGCCGGCGCTACGATGATCGAGAGCCAGTCCGCTGGACGGGTCACGGCGCGTTCCATAATGGAGCTTTTGGGCGCGACCTATACCCTCCATCCGGCCTTTGGCGAGGCCGAGATCGTTGAAACCGGTGTCGGCGTCCGCCCAGCCTTTCCCGACAATCTGCCGCGTGTCGAAGCACGCGAAAGCACCGTCGCGATCAACGGGCTTTATCGCCATGGCTTTCTTCTCGCGCCCGCCATGGCGCGCCAGGCGGCCGAACTCGTCTTCAGTCACGACAAATCCTTGGAGCCTGCCAATGAAACTGATCGTGAACGGCCAAGCGCTTGAGATTGACGCCTCAACCCTGGCCGAACTGCTTGCCGCGCTCGACTATGAAGGCGATTGGCTGGCGACCGCCGTCAACAGCGACCTCGTGCACAAAGCCAGCCGGGCGGAATTCCGGTTGAGCGACGGCGACCGCATCGAAATCCTCTCGCCGATGCAGGGAGGCTAGCATGTTCGAACTTCTCGGGACGACGCTTCCTTCCCGCCTGCTTCTCGGCACGGCTCAATACCCTTCGCCGGCCATCCTTGCCGATGCGGTCCAGGCGTCGGGCACGGCGGTGGTAACCGTTTCCTTGCGCCGCGAGATGGCAGGCGGCAGGGCTGGCGAAAAATTCTGGTCGCTGATCCGCTCGCTCGGCATGAGAATCCTGCCCAACACGGCCGGCTGCCACTCCGTCAAGGAAGCGGTCACGACGGCGAGAATGGCGCGCGAATTGTTCGACACGACCTGGATCAAGCTCGAGGTGATCGGCAACCACGACACTCTGCAGCCTGATGTGTTCGGACTGGTCCAAGCCGCCCGCATCCTGTGCGAGGATGGATTTTCGGTATTCCCCTATACCACCGACGACCGTGTTGTCGCCGAGCGGCTGCTGGAGGCGGGCTGCAAGGTCTTGATGCCGTGGTGCGCACCGATCGGTTCCGCCCTCGGACCGATCAACATAACTGCGCTGCGCTCGATGCGCGGACATTTCCCCGGCGTCCCGCTGATTGTGGACGCTGGCCTCGGGCGGCCGTCGCATGCGGCGACCGTCATGGAACTCGGCTTTGACGCCGTGCTCCTGAACACCGCTGTCGCCAAGGCGGCCGACCCCGTCGGCATGGCACGAGCATTCGGCAAGGCGGTCGAAGCCGGCCGTGAAGCTTTCTGCTCGGGAATGCTCGAACCGCGCGAGGTTGCCGAACCATCGACGCCGACCATCGGCAGGGCAGTTTTTTCATGAAGCTCGATCCCTTCTACCTGATCGTCGACAGCGCTGCCTGGATAGAACGGTTGGCGCCGATCGGCGTCAAGCAGGTTCAGCTTCGCATCAAAAGCATGAATGAGACCAGATTGCGCGCCGAGATCCGCAAGTCGAATGCCTTGTGTGCCCAACACAAATGCCAGCTCGTCGTCAACGATCATTGGCGCCTGGCAATCGAGGAAGGCTGCGATTTCGTGCATCTCGGCCAGGAGGATTTGCAAACCGCCAACCTCTCGAGGATACGGGCAGCCGGCGTCAGGCTCGGATTGAGCACGCATGATCATGTCGAGCTGGAAACGGCCATGTTTGCGGAGCCCGACTATATTGCGCTCGGTCCGATCTATCCCACCATCTTGAAGAGGATGAAGTGGACGCCGCAAGGGCTAGAGCGGCTCGGTGAATGGAAGCGCCGGATCGCGCCGACACCCCTGGTCGCGATCGGCGGCCTCAATCCCAACCGGCTCGAGGATGTATTCGGTGCCGGTGCGGACAGCGCCGCCGTGGTGACCGACATTACATTGAATCCCGACCCGGAAGCGCGAACACGCGAGTGGATCGAAAAGACAAAGCCATGGCGCTGAGGCGCGAACCCCATGTGCTTGTCGTCGGCGGATCGGATTCCAGCGGGGGTGCTGGAATAGCACGAGACATCGAGACGATCACTGCCATTGGCGTGCGCACCTGTCTTGCTGTCACCGCGCTGACGGTGCAAACGCACGACGCCGTCATGGAAATTAATCGTTCGCCACCAAGCCTGGTGGCCGATCAGATGCACGCCGCGCTGCAGGCCAACGAAGTGGCGGCAATCAAGATCGGCATGCTCGGAACAGCCGAGACCATCCTTACCGTTGCGGCGGTGCTGCGCGAAAATGGGCAAGTGCCGGCAGTACTCGACCCTGTGCTGGCCTCCACTTCAGGCCACGCACTTCTGGAAGCAGGCTCTATCGATGCCATGAAGCGCGATCTGATGCCACTTTGCTGCATTGTCACGCCCAACCTCCCTGAACTGGCGCTCCTTATTGGCTCCGAACTGGCAGTGGATGAGGACGGAGCGCTCCAACAAGGACAAAGACTGCTGGCCGTCGGTGCTCAAGCCCTGCTGATTAAGGGTGGGCATGCGTCGGGACCCCGATCGACCGATATTCTGTTACGCTCCGGTCATGAACCCATCCCCTTCGATGCACCGCGCCTTGCCGCATCGATGCGCGGAACAGGTTGCGTGCTGGCCAGCGCGATTGCGGCGCATCTGGCGAAGGCGAAGCCGCTCGAAGACAGCGTGCGCGAAGGCAAGCTGTTTGTTTTCGAGAGGCTTCGGCACGATTGATCTTGCCGGTGATGACTACGGCCTGGGCGTTGAGAACGTCGAGCGTGGTGCGCTGGCCGACATCGCTGCTCGACGACGCCATTCAAGGCAAGTCGGGCTGTGGTGTACGTGGTCCATGCTGCAGTCACTTGCTGAGGACCAGAGCGCGGCCGACTCCTCGTCGGGGCGCCGCTGAGCTTGTTATTGTCCTCACCGTAGGTATCGATCCGGGCCTGATTGGGCGATTCCTTATTCCGTCGTACAAGCGCCGAAGTGCGGCCATCCGAATAGATCGGTGTGGTCAGCGTCGCGCCGATGCTGGCTGAGTAGTCGTGCCGTCCTGCTGGCTGGCAATAGGTGAGGTGTTGCGACAGGCGCTCGAGACGCCAGCTGAAGTGGAAAGCTGCCGTGGCAGCAGCGCACCTTCGGCCGTTGCCACTCAAAACGCTACCCCGTCGACCAGAGGCTCCGAGGCGACGATGGCGGGTGCTCGCTTGATGCGGTCGCGATTGCCGCATCGAGACTCGGGGCACCAGCTTCCACACGGGGGCGGCCCTGAGCTGCTTGAGGAGGCGAACGCTTCAATAGCAAGCCCGCCGAAGTGAGGCGTCCTCAGAAGTGCCGCGGATTACGCGTGAATGCATCCAAAACGTGAATGTTCTTAATTGAAGCAATCGATTTCTCTAGTCGACGGATGATGAATATGAAGGCGTCACGAGGCCGAGGATGCGATCTGGGATACCCAGGGTAATCGGTGGTCGTGGAGGCAACGACCACGTATTCGGCGCAGATAGCTCGGAATGGCCGCTACAAACCGCATACCGTCGGTGAGGACAATGACAAGCTCAGCGGCGGCCCCGACGAGGATGTCGTCTATGCGCCGACGTGAAGCCCTGCGCGATGCTCTGGTCGTATGCCGAGTTGTTCGGCGTAGTTGCGATGATGTTGCCACATCACAGTTGCGACCGCAGTTCCCGCCATGCCAACCGCAAATGATAAACTCCAGTTCACGTCCAGGAGCGAAAGCAATATGCATCGTCGTAATCTGATCAAAGGGTTCGTTGCACTCGGCGCGTGTTCCATTTGCGCCGATGCCGCGGGGGCGGCGGGCACCCATTGGGGATATGCCGGCCCGGCCGGGCCCGAACACTGGGGCGAGCTGGACAAGGGAAATTTCGTCTGCTCGGCGGGCACGCAGCAATCGCCGATCGATATCAAGGGCGCGGTCAAAGCGGATATTCCGCACATCGCCATAGGTTGGCACAAGGCCGGCGGCAGGATGGTGAACAACGGCCACACCATCCAAGTCAACCTGCCGCAAGGCAGCACCCTCACCCGCGGGGATCGTGTCTACGAACTGGTACAGTTCCATTTCCATGCGCCGAGCGAACACTACGTGGCAGGCAAGAATTTTCCGATGGAAGCGCATTTCGTCCATAAGGACACCGACAGCGACACTCTGGGTGTGCTGGGCGTGTTTCTGGCGCCAGGCGCGATAAATGCCAGCTTCGCCAGCCTTGCCGCAGCATTTCCCGCAATCTCAGGTGAGGAAACAGCGGTCGACGAGGTCGAGCCCAACGGGCTTCTACCGGCCTCACTTGGCTACTGGACGTATGCGGGATCCTTGACGACTCCGCCATGCACCGAAAACGTCGAGTGGATGCTGGCGACGGAACCGGTTGAGGTCGACCCGGCAGACATGGAGCGATTTACCTCACTCTACCCCCTGAACGCGCGGCCTATCCGTTCACCCAATCGGCGCTTCATCCTAGGCCTCGGCTGAGGTCCCCGTCACGGGCGAGGCCAGGCTGGCGCGCTATATCGACGTCTAATCCCCAATATCGTGAGGATGCGCTCCGCGTCGCTGAGGCCCTTTGGGAGCTCATCCTCGTCCTGGGAGCGGATCAAGACCAAGTGGGCGACGATCTTAAACCGTCTTTATGAGGGAGAGGTACACGTGGCTTTCCTGTTCCAACAGCATCCGGCAGCACACCGAAGGGATGGGGAGCTAGAATTCAGATTGGACCTTCGCAAGGCGTGCACCGCGGATCAAACGCCGTTTCCTTGGGAAAAATGGCTCAGTACCGACAAAGTATTTGTAATCGTACTAGCGGCCTGGTTTGTGCTCTTGGTCGGGACACAAAGGCAGGCCCCCCAGATCAACGAGGCGGCCCTAAGCGAGCTGCGAACGATTCAGATCAACTCCGCATTGCTCCAGCGCGACGTCGACCGCGCTCGGACCGATATCGTATTGGACTACCGTTCGGTTGCTTCTACCGGACAGGCATTGCAAAGGAATCTTAAAAACTTGCAAGGCCATCTCGAGATTTCGCCAGATGAGAGCTCCGGAGGGCACTCCAGATTGCTTGCACAGCTCAAAAAGTCCATCGAACACACAGCGGCTGCCATCGCAGCCTTGGCCGCGCAAAATGAGCTTATGCAAAGCTCTCTCGCAGACTTTGCTCGCTCGGCTAATAGCCTTGAGGGGGCACCGTCAAGCAGGCGTGAACTTTCCAATCTGATCCTTCAGTTTTCGGCCAGGCCGGGACTCAGCCTCGCATCACAGATCGATTGGTCTCTCGACCGACTTGCTCCGAGACAGGACCAAGCCGCCGAGGATGTTGTCCGCAAGGGCCGCGCTGTCCTGTCGGCTATGTCTAGGTTGGACCGCGCTGCCAATCGGATCGCATCCTTCGACACGCGCGCCAAGGCCGCTGAACTGGAGCGAGAACATCTGAAAGGCTATAGCTTGGCCAGCTCGCAAGCGCAGCATACGCGACTTTTCTTTGGCTCGGTGTCCATATGCCTCTGCTTGTTTGGGATCGTTCGGGCCTCCAGGCTGCATGTGCGCACGAAACGGTTGGAAAGGCGGTTGGAGCTTGAAGCGGCAATGAGTGAGATCGAAGCTCGCTTCAACGACAGTCAAGCAACGAACGTCTCGCTGCGCTTCTCCACCGAAGCAGCTCTTAGAGTCGTTAAACGCGTTTTCGATGCGGATCAATGCGCGCTTGCTCTGGTGGATCCGAGTCTCAGCAGGCATACCGAGTGCTTTGTGGCGAACACGCGCATGCGCGTCTGGAACGCCGCGCTTATCGACGAAGTCGTCTCACTTATCGACGCAGGACAGCCAGTGTTTCGCGTCGTTCCGGCGCCGCAAGTGGTTCGGACTGCCGTAGGCACTTCGGGTGTTTGTCAAATTGTTGGTTGCAGGGCCTCCGATCAGCAGGCTGCGGTTTGCATCCTTGTTTTTGAAGGAGATCGCTCACTCCCCTCAGCAGACGACCTCCAGGTTCTTGGCAGCGCCACTGTGCGTTTAAGCAACCATCTTCAAATGCAACGTGTACACGCGGAACGCAACCTTCTCGTGAGTCAAAGGGAGCATGCGGAAAGGCTGAGGACGGTCGGCACAGTCGCAAGCGGCGCTGCACATGAATTCAACAATACTTTAGGAGCAATAATCGGCTACGCAGAGATAGCCAAACGTCTTGTGCGCGGCCCATCGAGAATTCGGAGCCACATCAGCCAAATCATTTTGGCCGGCAACCGAGCCAAGCTGATCGTTGACCAGATTTTGTCACTAAGCCGGAACCGGAAGCGCGCGGTAATGCCTTTCGATGTCTCCGAAATTGTAATGGATCTTGCGCCATTGCTGAGGGTTACAGTTCGTGCGGATGTTCAGTTGAACTTCAAGATCAACGAGTGGCAAACGGTAATCGAGGGCAGCCCAACCGAGCTACAGCAGATTCTTATGAATCTGTGCAAGAACGCGTCGGAGGCTCTCTTGAATGAGGGCCGTGTCGAGGTTAGCGTTTCTCGCGCCCACGTCCGTCAAACGAAGCCGCTCGCTCAGGGCACCTTGAGACCGGGAGATTACGTTCTCCTCTCCATCAGCGACGATGGCCCAGGGATCGCAAGTTCGGTACTTCCGCATATCTTTGAGCCCTTTTTTACCACGCGCTCTCGCGTCGGCGGGACCGGACTGGGTCTTGCTGCAGTGGACAGCCATGTGAGCGCGCTCGCAGGATGCCTTGACGTCACCTCGGCTGTTGGCCGAGGTACGCGCTTTGATATCTACTTACCGGCCTCCGAGGAGGAGCCAGTCAGCGCTGGCATCGCTTTCGGTCCATACGACGGATCATTCGGCAACGGAGAAATCATTGCAGTCGTCGAGCCCGATCCAGCAGAGTTGGAGATCTACAAGGACGAGGTCGCCGCGCTGGGTTATAAGCCGGTCGGCTTCGCGACCTTCGAAAGTCTTTGCGGCTGGATCGAGAGCGGGAAGGCAGCTGACCTGCTAATTTTGGGTAAAACGCCTTTCCTCGAGCGAGGACAGGCCGAATCCGTATGCCCCACCCTCATGACGGTGCCTGTCATAGTTGTCGGTGAAATCGACCCCATGCCGGTCACATCTGATAATCAGGCCTTCGTCCTTTGGCTAGCGAAGCCGGTCTCGTCCAGGGCAATGGAGCATGCAATTCGTACAATGATGATGGCATGATGCCGCCGACTCGCTCAGGCTACCCAAGCAATCTGAGAAGGCCCGTCAAAAAGACATCGAAGCAGAACAAAATGACGCGTCACATCACAATCGACTTATCGATCCCGAGACGCTGTTCTAGCTAGCCTTAGTGCTTGTTAAGAAGGTCGGCTACTGTCTCTCCCCGTCGCCGGGCATCGGCGGCGAGCCATACCTCTCCCACCTCATACACTTCGCCTTGGGTACGGAACGGTACAATGACGTCAATGGCAGCCGACAGCATGTCAAGAAGCGTGCGGTCTTCCACAGCGGCTCCTTGCGGGCTGCTCTTGACGAGTGAAAAGAGCTTTTTAAAGCCTTGGACCGGATCAGCCCCATGAATCGTTGATATTGATCCCGCATGGCCGGAGACGACTTCGCTAAGGTAGGCCCAAGCAGCATCATCGCGCATCTCGCCAAGCAATATTCGATCAGGGCGCATGCGCAAGCTGGCTTGCAACAGTTGCTCGGCTGTCACCGCACCTACGCCTGCTCGGTCCTTCGGATAGAGTAACCGGACATGGTTCTCGTGCGGGATTGCAAGTTCGAGCGTGTCCTCGATACTTATCAGTCTCTCTTGCGGGGGTATAGCGTTGATCAAAGTCTTGCTCATTGTCGTTTTGCCGCTTCCAGTAGGTCCGCAAAGCAGCATCGTGAGCCGCCCGCAAACGCACGCTTGCAAAAATTGCTCCAAGTCACCATGGTCGTAGTGCTGAAGAATCGTTTCGTCCTGCCGCTCTTGGCGCTCCTTTCGTGACCGCCATTGATTCCAACGCGAGTATTCGTAGCGAGAAGAAACTTCCTTGAGTTCGGTCACACGACTTGAGGGACGCCGTATCGTCAGGCTTATTGTTCCTGAGGGAACAGCTGGCGGCAAACAGATCTGCAGCCGCTCTCCGTTCGGCAGCTCAGTCGCACAGAGGGGGCTTTGCGGTCCGACATCTTGCTTGCGCAGCGCTCCAGCGAGGATCGCGATGTCCTCCAGATCGTCATAAGATAGCGGCAGCGGATGTTTCGTGAAAACGCCGGCCTGTCGGACAAAGGCTTCCCCAGGCCGGTTGATAGCGACCTCTTCGGTCCTTGGCTCCTCAAGCCATTTCAGAACGGGGTCGAGAAGCAAACGCAATTGAGGATCAGCCTCCGATCGCATTGTTGTCTCTCCGGCGTTCGCGATGTTGGGGGGCTGGCGCCACGGCGGTCGCTCTAAGATCGTATACATCTGAGAAATCGAGGTCCCGAGCCACAAAGATGGATACAGCATCTCCCTGGTTTTTCTTCAGAGTTGGCGGAACGTTGATCGTCGCTCTCAGTGTCGTCTCGACGGCTTGTCCGCCATTGCTCTGGAAGCTGTTGATGCCGCTTCCTCCGCCAGAGCTGGCCGCGTATTGACCGGCCGCCTGAAACGCGCCTTGGATGACGCTCATGAGCATCGCTCCGCCAAAGCGTTGCCAGAAGTGATTGTCCACCGTGCCAGGCATTCCGGAGCGGCCGAGCTCGTCAGCGCCCGGCGATGCTATCGAAACGAGGGCATGGTCAGGTGTTTCGATGCGCGTCCATAGCACGAAGACACGCGCATCCCCCTGCTGGAGACCGCGCTGGATCTCGCCAATCACGGTCGTCCCGCGATCCAAGAGCACGACATTGTTGGTGGCGCCGCGGACGGCTTTAGGTAAGACGCACTTCACATAGCCGGGTAAATTTGTGTCGACTGCCGTTTGCAAAATGCACGGAATGATCGTTCCTTGAGTAATCACGAGATCAGGGTGCGGCATAAGTGTGGCCCGGCTCGGCTCCTGTATATCTGGCTTCAATCGGCCTGACAGATCGCCACCGTTTGAAATCTCATCCGCGGTCGCGGGAGCATCCTTATGGTTGTCTTCGCTCCGCTGACCGTCATTGGGCATTTGACTGCTGCTACTGTAGGCGAAAATTGGCGTTTCCTCGGGCGGCGGATCAGCTGGCGCCGGTGGGGGCGGCGCGGATGGCGCAGGATCTCCTGCCTGGGCCGCCTGTACGGGTGCTGGAGGTTCGGGAGCAATCTCAATTGGCACAGGGCGGAATGGCTCGGCGTTGGCGACAATTGGCGGTTTTGGCTGAGACGGATCGTCTTGTGTGCCGGGACGACCTCCGAGCCAGATGAGCGATAGAGATGAGACGAGAACAAGAGCAGCGACGGCCAACTTCTGCAATCCCGAAACATGCCGGCGGGCCGGCTCCGAGACCATCGATCCGGATGCATGGACATCATGTCCCGACTGTGGGCCGGTTTCATTCATCGGCCCGAGCCTTTCAAAACGCGCCACACGTCGGGTGTCACTGTACCGGTCACTGGCGCTCGTCCCACAGGATCATAAGCCCTGTTGAAAATGGACAAGACCGTATTGCCATCTCTCAGACGCCATTCCCGGGCGACTGCGGATACTTCAACATAGTCCCCTTTGACCGTGTAATTGGCAGCGGCTTCTTTCCCGTCGGGATTGATAACGTAGAGGGAGGGTATGCGGGAATTGCTTGCGAAGCCAAATACGGTCGTAAAGCCATTATCGAAAACTTCCAGCGGCGCCAGCGATCGATCGCCCTTTGCGACGTAGTGAAAATTGCTTTCGTCCGGACTGGCAGTTGCGGCGGGCCGATTCAACAAATCCTGAACTCTCTGGTCTTGCAGCACTTTCGCCCGGGCCTGGCCAAGAATCGAGCGCCTTTCTGCTTCCTTTCTCTGAGCAGCAGCCTCATCAGCAGGATAGGTGAACTGCACACTGTAGTATAGGTCTGGTTGCTGCTCATCAAGTTTTGGCATCGGTTTGGTTGAAATACTGAAGACGTATCTGCGTGTACCGGACTCGCTCTCGGCCAGCACGATGACCGGCTGCGGCGACAGCATCCGGCTAGCCTTAAAAAAGAGATAGTTGGCGCGCGGGAGCGCAGCCAGGTCTTTGCTATTGGAAACGGCCACGGCTGCGACGGTCTCGTTGGCCGCGAATGTGACAACCAGCGTTGCCCCCACTGCGGTCGATAGGCGCACCACTTCGTCGGGACGGTAAGCCAGGTAGCGCATCCGCGCATCATGCTTGCCGGCAAGTGGCGTGTCTTCCGCGCACGCTTCCGTCGCGAAGAGGAGTGAACAGGCCAGCGCGAAAAATGCTCTTTTTGTCATGGCTGCGCATAGCCCAGGTTCGATACGGTATCTTCCGAGGCTTGATAGGAGGTGACGAGTAGACCTCCCGGATTGGTGAGCCTCGATTGGCCAGGCAGACCCGTCAGGCGCTCGTAACGGATGGTAGCTGTCCATGTGGTCACTATCGGCATCTGCCCATCGACAACAAGCATACGTTTGTATCGGATCTGTTGAACGTCGGGACTGAGGTCGTTTGAGGAAATATGCCCGACCTCGAGCTTGCCGCGCTTGCCGACCGTGACTTGCGGCGAGGTGGGATTTGGATAGTTGAAGAAATCTTGATATTGCTGTTGCACAGCCGGTGCGCTGAAACTGGACACGAGGTCATAGGCGTATTGGGCTGTATCTGCTGTGTAGCCCTCGCGCAGGCGTACATATTCCCACAGCGAAGCATTTATGACTGCTCGGTCTTGAGTTGCGGGCAGTCGAGAGATTGACACTTCGCTGTCAACGGTCCCGTCCGGCCGCACCCAGAGGAACACAGGTACGAGCTTGGCCAACGGGACCATGGCAGCGATGGTAAATGCCTGGGCAACATTTCCGAGGACCGCCGCTGCCGCAAAGGCTATAAGGGCCTTTGACAGGCGCCGCGCAGACTTCGCTCGTGAAGTTTGAAACGCTTCCACCTTCTTGTAGTGAGCAGCTAGCGTTTCTCTCTCCACCAGAAGGGCATGTTCAGGAAATTTCACTTGGGCTCTTCCGTACACTCAACCTGAAGATCCTCAGGTGTGGTTTCCCATTGTCCCGCGTTCAGTTGGAATGGCGTACCCGTGCAGGTCGCAAGCCGATCGGTTGTCTTGCAGGCCGCCAAAGCGAGGATTGACAACAGTAGATAGCGTTTCATGTTTTTGATACCGCGCTTGTTGATTGATTAACCACGTGCCGTTTTGGCAAAGTAGCGATTGAGGTTGTTTGGAGCTCGGTTCGCCCCTGACCAAGAGCCGCCGGCGATGCTGCTGGCGATCGTCGGAAGTGCGACGATCAGAGCGTCGCCAGCCAGGAAAAGCATGTCGATCTCGTAAAGCCCGATGATCTTGGCTGCTGTCGTGCTCGAGAATTTGATCATAACAAGCATGGCTGTCAGCGCGACTGCTTCGGCCGCGATAACTATCGTCGCAACGATGTTGAGAAGGAGAAGCAGCAGCCCGTACGAGACAAGTTGGCCGATCCATCTGGTAGCCATGTCTCGAGTGTGATCAAAAAGGTAGCCGACAAGAACCAGGGGGCCGATCGCCAAGAGCACCTTCGTCAAAATTCCAACGGCATCATAGATTTCGAACGCTGTCCACAGCGAGCCGTAGAAAATCCATTGCGCTCCCTCGAAAGCAAGTGTGTCCTGGCCGTTCATAGGCCCGATTTCGGATGCAATCATCTGAAAGGCATACTGAGTTGAAGCAAACATCCAGTCGAGCTTCCGGGGAATATCGACGAAGGGTAAGTCGCTGCTACTCATCTGGTGAGCAAGCCTTGGAATCGTGTCGTCGAACACCGTTTCAATGTATTTCTGGTAGTTGGCCTGCCCTAAGATAAGGCCGACGACAATCGACACCATGATTACGCGAGAGATACCTCCACGCGCATCGACTTGACCACGCATGACCAGACAGCCTTGGATTATTATCCAAAGCGTCACACAAGCAACCAGAGGCGCGCTGATCGCCTCTTGGATTTTTTCAAGCACGTTGTGCAGCCCTGACGTGAAGGCCACATGAAAGACCGTGTGTATGGCCGTGAATGGCGCGGGAATGCTGAAATTCATGGCATGAGCCTGATTTGTCCCTGATCAGCGGAGTTGAGCCGGATGAACTCTGTGTGGTTCACGGCAGGCTGAACATCTTGGCGGTGTCCTGGCGTTCCCGACGCTGCGTGGCGGCCTCCTCCACTGCGTGAAGGCTCCCTTGTGCAGTGGCCATCGTCAGCAGACTGGTGGCCTGGACATTTTGGATGATCGCATCGTGAATCTGCTTGAGGACCAGACCGTTGGTCACGGTGGCCTGCACAATATTTCTCGAGCTGGAAAGCTGACCAAGCGTGTTGTCGTTAGCCCTAAGGCGCTTGTCCATTACGTCCAGAGTGTCGGCTGCAAGACCTGCGGCATTGGCGGCACCAGCGATTTGCCCCTCTAACAGTTTCCCTTCTGCATCGGTGCCGGTGACTATCCGAGTTGGGTCCTGCGCAATGTTACGCGCCATGGTCGAAACTGGCGCCCGAGCATCAAACATCTGCCCCTCCAGCTTATTGCTCGACGGGTAGTGATTTCCTTGGTTCAGTGCGCCCAACAGTCCTGTGACACCGAATGACGACTTTAGCATATCCACCATTTCGATCGTGGTAGCGAGCGTCGCGATTGACCTCTCAAGGATCGCCGCATTGGAAACCGCTGTTAAGGTCACTTGTGTTTCTGTTAACGGGTCGCTGACGACAAATTGCGACCGGGCCTGTGTGCTAAGCAGAAAGGAAGCAGCAAGCGTTGTTGCTGCAAGCTTGGCAAATCTCATGAATATTCCTCCGTCAGTCTTGAATTTCGTGGTAACGAGCCATGAACTTGTCGAGCCACCCACTTGGGGCATCTCCGTACTGGTCACGAAGCTGGTCGGCAAAGCGCACGGTGTTGGCCCGCCCCGAGAGTACGGCTACATACTCGCGCATCTGCCCAAGGTCGAATTCGCAAACAACACTCCCGCTGTCGCGCTTGAGCAAAAACTTGCGGCTGCCAATTGCCATTCCCTGGCGGATTGCCTCGAACTCCTGCGTGGTGCACTTCAAGCCATCGACATACGCAGCCCGATCCGCCGTCGGTGATGGGTAGAAAATCTTCGTCATGCATTGTGCAACGAGACTAGCTCCGAGGGGCGATTGAAGCACGTGTTCAGGCTGCTGCGTTGCGAGTATCAACATCCCGTTGTTTTTGCGGACGGTGAGCAAGAACTTGTCGATCACAGCCGAGAACTGGGGGTTGAGCAGATAGAAGCGAAATTCGTCGCAGCTCATGACAAACCGACGGCCATCGACAACAGCGCCCACGCGGTGCAGAAGATATGCGGCAGCCGGCGCGCAGACCTCCTCAAATTCCAGGAGCTGCGTCATGTCGAAGCCTGTAATGGAGGCATCCAGTCTTACTTCGTCGACATCGCCGTCAAAGGCCCATCCAAGCGCATTCCCTCTACACCACCGCTGCAGCCGTGCTCCTGCGCCCTCGGAGGGGCTGTGCAGCAGAAATTCGCGTAGGCCCGCAATTGAGCGCATGACGGGTTCGAACGAAAGTTGACGAACAATGCCACGTTCTAGTCGACGGCTTTCCTCCGGCGAGATCGGACCACGGCCGTCACTCTCGATTAGGGCCATCAACCATTCGCGCAGAAAGTCCAACGAGGCGGAGGTGTTGTCCAGTCCACGCAAGGGGGCCAAGCCGCTCGGAGCGCCTCTGCGCAAGGCTAGATATGTCCCCCCCGTGGCTCGCACCAGCAGTTCACCACCCCGGTCCTTATCGAAAAATACGATGGCACCATCGCGATCGACCAGGCTTTGCTCAAGCATCGCGAGGATAAAGGTCATCAGCGTCGTCTTGCCTTTGCCGACGGGCCCGAATATCGCCGTCATGCCGACGTCATCCTCATGGGGGATGTAGTCGAAAGAAGTTCCACCGTTCGTGCGAAAGCGCGCAACCGCTTTGCCCCAGTGGCCGGAAGTGGAACCGCTTGGGAAGTTTTCAAATGACACAAGCCCGGCAAAATTGTGCGAGGTGATCGCCCCCGGGCGTGTGCGCCACCTGTTGTTCCCCGGAAGTTGGGACCAGTACGCGGCCTCCATGCCGATACCCTCTTGGACGATAACGGCGCCCGCGTCGGCCAGCCTTGCGCGCGCATTTGCTGCACGATCTGCAAGGCTGTTGAGGCTGTCGGCATGGACGCACAGGCTCAGATGATGCGAACCCATGACGAACTCGTTGCTTGCCAGTCCGTCCTCTGCCTCGGCAAGTTCATTGATCTGGGTGAGAGCCTTGTCGCCGGCGCTCGTCATCTGGCTGGACTTAAGGCTAAGCTTCGCATGAGCTTGTGGCCGAGTGAGGAAGGAAAAGCTCTGGCTGAGGACAAGCGGAAAGTTGGCGGACAGCAAGGGATTTAGCATGCCTGGCCGCGTGGTCGCGGGATATTCACGGAACGAAAACAATGATCCCACGGAGCTGCCCCCGGGTCGTCGAATCTCAAGCGCCCGCTTCCCGCAGATGACTTGGTCAGTGTAGATCGAGGCGCCAAGTGAGCCGGTAACCATCGGAACCGGGAGAAACCGGCACGTCATTATCAGCCGAAGCGCCTCACCGATTTCCGTGAAGAGCACGTTGCCTTTCTCACGAATACCCAACCGGCGCAGACCGTAACCGCCGAGCGACCCAGCAATGATCTGCCAGAGGTCCTCCAGGCTTCGAATTTGTGTGGCCAGATCGTTGTCATTGCGTCTGGGGGATTTGGCAATGCGCCAGCCGATCTTGCCGATTGCGGTGCGGGGGAACACGACGACAGTGAGGAAGTGATCGTTGCGAAACAGCTTGCCCGACAGCACACGGCTCTCATAGGCCTCGTTCAGACTGTCAGCGAATGCGCTTTGAAACTGGCGCGATGCCGGCTCCGGCACATCGTTGTTTCGCACAAGATGGGCGTATAGCGTGACATTGTCGTCGGCGATGTTGCGCAAGAGAGTGTTGAACGCGCGGCAGCGCGAGTTGCGCATCTCAGCGTCCTCCAAATCAAACGGCAGCCCGTTCACATGTGCCATGGCCATGATCGATCCGTCCTCCAGAAGGACAACCTGATCGCTTAGATGACCGACATACGGAAGGTAGATCTCGCCAGATCTCTCGGTCCGGCCACTGGCGCCAAACATTACACCATTCCTCTTCCGCGTTTCGGCACTCTGATCGGATTGGCGCTGACGCTCGCGCCGCCCCAGACCTGTCCGTCCACGCTTCTGCCGGCGGTCTGCAAATAGAGGAACGCGACGCTTGCGGCGTTATAGTCACGCTCAACGATCAGCCGTGCTCCGAACCAGAGTGGCACGAGCACGATTTCATAAAGTGGGTTCTTAAGGATAATGATGACGAGCCCCGCCAACATCATGAGCGCTCCGGCCAGCGTCAGCGGCACCCCCAGAAAAAGTGCGGGGCGTGTCGCCGCCACATAGAGGGTGCTCACTTCCAACCGGTCGCTCATCAGCCGCCGCCTATGAGCGCCTTGCCCAGGAAGCTGGCGCCAAACATGATGACGATTCCTCCAACGACGCCCGCAACCAGGCCAAGTGAAGCACGACCGAACATCCAGGAGATACCGATGGCCACGAGTCCGAGCACGGCCAGCGATTGTCCGAAGGGGCCAAGTATGAAGGTGCAGATATTCTGGACCATCTTGGCAGGATCCGTCCCTCCGGTCACCTGGGCCGCGGCTGGCCCGCTGGACAAGACCGTCCACGCAACGCCCGCAGCAGCGGCCGGTACATATTCAGCCGCCATGCGCAGCATGAAAAAAGGCAAAGGAACACGCGTTTTAAACGCACGAAATATTTTGAGTGGCTTCATCATTGCATCTCCATGATTCAATCGAATACGAGTTTGTTCGGGTTCGAGGGTTCCCGCTCTTCCGCAGCCTGGCTGCCTGTCGGACCGGAGGGATCGGCCCCGGAGCGGTTTGACTGATAGGAGCCCCAGATGTCCCAGGAATTTTGGTTGGGCTGCTTTCTATTGGCCTGTTGGCTCTGTTGGAGCAGAGGCGGCACGTCTTTCCGACCGGGTGCCTCGAGGTCTGGCACATCTTGAGCGGTGGGCTCCAGCGTTCGCTCAAGGAGACTTGACATGTCCTTTGCGGCCGACTCGACCTTGCGTACATAACCGTTGGCGAAGCCACGCGTGACGTCGCCCGTGTTATAGGCCGAGATGGCACGGCGAAGCGCCAGTTGCTGCGCCAAAGCAGTCGCGCCGCCGGCATACCGGCTTTCAAGTAAGTGGGCGGCAGCCGAAAGCGAGGCGCAGGGCTCGAAAGCCTTTTCCGGCGTGAGATTGAGTATGGGAAAGTTGTTGCTGTTTATCTGCATCAATCCAACGTCGACAGAATGTTGTGCTTCGAGGCGGTGCTTGATGCCCCGCGTGGCTTCCAGGTGATCTATCCAGCGAAGCTGCTCACCTGTGGTGTTGTCATGAGCCACCAGTGTTTCAAAGCCACTTTCAACCTTGGCAATCGCGGCGAGGGTGGACGGCGCAACCCATGGAGCGCATTTGCGCGACAGGCTGTGGAACTCACGGGGAGAAAGTGGCGCGGGCTCGGCTGGGAGTGACATGGATGTCAACAGGACGATGGCCAGGGGCCAAGCTGCAATAAACATTCCCTATCACCTACCTTTCCAAGCCGCCGGACGAGTTCTGGCCCTGTCCGGCACGCGCTTATCGGGGAGGTTTGTTACTCTGTGATGTTCAATTTCAGCTTTTCGGTTTCAACTGAAGCAAAGACCGTGTTCGTGTCAGCATGGGTGAGCATCTTGCGCATGCGTGAGTGCGCGGGCCCGATCAGCCAGCGACATCCGGAGCATCTTGGTATGATGACTCCTGTGCAGGATTGCTCGTCCCCGCCGTCCGTTGCTCTTGGACCGGGGCCCGCGACTTCGTCGTCATGGATGGTGATGGGATCTTCTGTCAGCGCCAAGCCAAGGACAAAATGGGAAGCTTGGCGGGTTTGTTCAGGCTCGGGATCACCGTGGGGAATCGACGAAGGCGATAAAGCAGCCCAACTTTGCCGGTATGCTGCCGGTGCTTTAAGAGCAGCCATGCGCGGCCCTGCACACTCAGATCATTGCTTGAGACGCGAGCTCGTCCGCGAAGCTGGCTCGAAGGCGCAAATCCGCGGGGGCGAGGGTCAACGGGGAAGACGTGGCGGCGCAGCCCATCCTGGTGCGAGCCTGGTTCAGCTGTTCGGCCGCCGCCGGCAACGGGTGGATCATGCACAGTCCCATCGGCAGAAAACCGCACGCCATTAACGGAGTGCGACGGCGCAATGGACAAGCATAGTGACACCCTCCAGATGGAGGGAGTTGCAGTAACTGAGAAATGTTAGCCCGGACGTTCACCGCAACCGGCGACCTGCCGGTCGCCCGAACAGCATTTGAGGCCGCCGGCCACCTTGGACGAAGCCGGCTTGGCAGGAGACATACTATTTGGCACAAGGCCGCTGCAGCGAATCACGGTCTTCTTCCGCCGACCGCCTCTCCGATCAACCAAACGCCGCGCTGCTCAACCATGTCCGAGCTGGATCCACGAGCCGGAGGATGTCGAGATGATCCAGGTCCGCAAACTCCAGGATGACGAGGATGCAAGGGCATAGCAGGAAACTTGGCATCCATGAGGTCGAACTCGAATGGTATTGGCAGGCCTGCACCAACGGGGGAGCTCGAAGCGAAAAAGCGAAGGACCACACGGCAGGGTCATCTCGGCGCTTGGACCTGTCTGGTGGCCACGGGCGGCCTGGGTGCGGTCAATTCGCCAGGGATGAAAAGACCAGGACGAGCACGGCCTCACATTGGCCGCACGCAACGGCGAGTGGTATCAAGGGGCAGCTGTTCTGCGTCGGCGCCCCAGGGTTGCTCGGCAACAGGTTTAGACAAGGGGATTCAAGATTGAAGGTGTGCCGTTGAAACATGTTCTTGTCATTGACGATGATGCCGCAATGCGGCGCCTCATCGCCGGGTATCTCACGATGCATGCCCTGAAGGTAACCGCAGTCCACGATAGCAAGCAGTTTGACTATGTTCTTTCACATGAGCCAGTCGATCTCGTGGTTGTTGACCTTAACCTAGGCCGGGAGGATGGACTTGCGATTGTCCGCAATCTGGCGACAAAATCGGATGTTCCTATCATAGTGATCAGCGGCGACCGGCTTGATGAGGCGGAAAAAGTGGTTGCACTGGAGCTCGGCGCAACCGATTTCATTCCCAAGCCTTTCGGGATGCGCGAATTCTTGGCCCGCATTCGAGTAGCGTTACGCGAGCGCATTTCTAGTCCGCGAACCAGAGATCAGCGCTCATTTCGCTTTGGGGCCTGGAAGCTCAGCGTGAAGCAGCGGCGACTGATCTGTGCGGAGCGTGGCGAGGTCAAGCTTACCGCATGTGAGTTCAATCTCTTGATCGCATTTCTGGAGAACCCCCGCAACGTGCTATCCAGAGAACGGCTTTTGCTCGCGAGCCGTGTGCGTGGAGAAGAGGTGTACGATCGAAGTATCGATGTCCTAATCATGCGCTTGCGTCGAAAGCTGGAGGCTGATGCGGCCAATCCTCGCCTAGTCAAGACATGCCGTGGTGCAGGGTACTTCTTCAACGCTGACGTAGACGTTAGCTACGGAGGTACCTTGGCCGCGTGACAGGAGCTATTCAGGAGATTGGCTGACGAGGCTGATCAAGCGTAAGCGGTGTTCTCAGGCCACGGCCTTTAGCTCGGGCGCCCGGATGTAGGCCAAAGGCAGCAGGTCGTTGATCTGGCTGTTCGGATGGCTGTTGACGATCCTGGTGAGGACGTCGGCGACTAGCCGAGTGGCTCGACACCATTGAGCTTGCAGGTTTCGATCAGCACGCAATGACTGCCCAGTGTTCGGCACCGCCGTCGAGCCAGCGAAGAGCGCGTTCTTGCGGTTGAGTGCGGATTCCGACGTGAAGCCGGCCGCCATTCCGATCAAAGACCGGCCACCGTTCCGATTTGAAGCCGGCCACCATTCCAATCAAAAGCCGGCCAGTTTTCGGAACTGAAGATTACCTCCTGGGTCAGCAACTTTGGCATCAATCACCTCGCCATGAACGGGGACATTTTGATGCCGGCAAAGAGAAGGCTGACCATGAGACAATTGAGACAGATGCTGCGGCTTGCCGGAAGCGGGACGAGCTCCCGCGAGATTGCGGTCGTATTGGGGATAGCGCGCAGTACGGTGCAGGATAATTTGCAGCGTGCAGCCGCGGTTGGATTGAGCTGGCCCTTGCCGGGCGAGCTGACCGACGATGCGCTTGAGCACAAGCTCTTCAGTCGCAACGGCGTCAAACAGGGCACGCGACGACGCACGGAACCGAACTGGGCCGATCTTGCGGTCGAGCTCAAGAAGCCCGGCGTCACCTTGCTCATCCTGTGGGAGGAGTATCGAGGGTCGCATCCCAACGGTTATGGCTACAGTCGCTTTTGTGAACTTCTACGGGGATTTAAGCAGCGACTGTCACCGACGATGCGCCAGGAGCATGCGGCCGGCGACAAGGTCTTCGTGGATTATTCCGGCAAGAAGATTCCGATTGTCGATCGCAAGACCGGTGAGATCCGCGAGGGGGAGATCTTCGTGGCGGTGCTGGGTGCGTCCAGCTACACCTTTGCCGAGGCCACCTGGACGCAAACGCTCCCCGACTGGATTGGCTCGCATGTCCGGATGTTTCGTTTTTTTCACGGCGTTCCCAGACTCGTCGTTCCCGACAATCTGAAGTCGGGCGTCAGTCGCGCCAGTTTCTACGATCCCGAGATCAACCGCAGCTACGGCATGATGGCTTCCCACTATGGCGTCGGCGTTCTTCCGGCACGGCCAAGAAAGCCTCGGGATAAATCGAAAGTGGAGAATGGAGTGCGTTTCGCCCAGTCCTGCATTCTGGGGCGCCTGCGCAACCAGACTTTCTTCTCGCTGGCTGAGGCCAATGCCGCCATTGCCCAGGCGCTCGATCGCATCAACGACCACGTCATGCGCCGGCTGGGCGTCAGTCGCCGACAGCTCTTCGAGACCGTCGAGCGCCCGGCTTTGGCCAGTCTTCCACTGGAGGATTACGAGTTTGCCGAATGGCGTTT
>NZ_JBVVQE010000094.1:0-22229 GCF_055811435.1 Mesorhizobium sp. WSM4837 | reverse complement strand
AAGACCCTCAAGGGCCTCACACCCCACGAGTTCATCTGCAAAATCTGGGCAAAAGAGCCTGAACGGTTCCGATTCGACCCACCCATCAAATGCCGGGACTAAACAACTAGCATCTCTTGCCTCAAGCGCGCTTACGACTTGGCGCGCTGCACCTGGCGCGGCCTCGATCATTTCAAAGCTTACGTCTGGTCCTTGGTCGTGGCCTACAGCCTCGTCCTCTTCACCCGCCTGAAACCAAGCTGACGCCGGTCCGCCGTTTGGAATGCGTGCACCGGTCCAACGCCGGTCTCGCGGCGTGCGCGCCACCGCGCCGTGACGCCGTTTTCGCCAAAAACCGGCGCGCTCTTCCCCGCTCATGCCCCTGCAATCGCTTCTCGACGAGCGTAAGCGGAGGCGGGGCGTAATTGTCGTCCCGACGTCGATGAAGAACTGGCTGAGAACGCTCGCGGGGGCGAGACATGTCCCCTCGCACACCGATGCTGCAGTGGTACGCTCTCATCCCATCCGTTCCGAAGCGTGCGAGCCCGGCGAAGCGGGAAAGACCACGGTCTTGTTCCCGTTGAGGAAGACACGGCGGTGAATGTGCGCGTGAATGGCGCGTGCGAGAACCTGGCTTTCGACGTCGCGCCCGAGCGCTACATAGTCGGATGGGTTCTGGGCGTGCGTTACGCGCACGATGTCCTGCTCGATGATCGGACCCTCGTCAAGATCGGCGCTCACATAGTGTGAGGTCGCGCCGATCAGTTTCACCCCACGCTCGAACGCCTGCTTGTACGGGTTCGCTCCCTTGAAGGAGGGCAGGAATGAATGGTGGATGTTGATGATCCGACCGGACATTTTCTCGCATATTTCGTCCGACAACACCTGCATGTATCGGGCGAGCACGACCAACTCTGCGCCGGTCTCCTCGACGATGCGCATCTGCTGGGATTCGGCTTCGCTCTTATTCTCCTTCGTCACTTTGATGTAGTGGAACGGGATGTCATGATTCACGACCGGCTTCTGGCAGTCCAAGTGGTTCGAGATCACCGCCACTATGTCGACTGGGAGCGCTCCGATGCGCCAGCGGTACAGGAGGTCGTTCAGACAATGGCCGAAACGCGAGACCATGATGATCACCTTCATCTTGCGGCTCTCGTCATGGAAAGCGAAGTCCATTCCGAACGCCTCGCTGGTGTCGGCAAACCCGTTGCGCAGTGTGTCTAGCCCAATGCCCTCTTCGGAACTGAAGCTGACGCGCATGAAGAAGTTGCCGGTCTGCGTATCGTCAAATTGCGAACTGTCGGCGATGTTGCAGCCGTTATGGGCGAGGTACCCTGCGATGGCGGCGACGATCCCGCGCTTTGACTTACAGGTGACCGTCAGGCCGTATTTGTCCATATCGAACTATCTCGTGTGTGCAGTAAAGACCCGTTCGGCCGCGTCAGGGCAGAAGGCCGGATGAAGGGGCTCATAATGTCAGCCCCCTGGCGCCGGCAGCCCGTGGGCACGGCAGCAGGCGGTGACCGTTGGCGAGCAGACAGGCGATGGTCATGGGACCGACACCTCCCGGCACTGGCGTTATCGCACCCGCTATTTCCGCCGCGCTGCTGAAATCCACGTCGCCCACCAGGTGTTGCTTGCCGTCCCGCGCGATCCGATTGATGCCCACGTCGATCACGGTTGCGCCCGGCTTGATCCATTCGCCGGGGATCATTTCTGGGCGGCCCACGGCAGCCACGAGGATGTCGGCCCGGCGGCAGATTGATGCCAGATCCCGTGTACGCGAATGAGCGATGGTTACGGTGCAGCTATCGCCGAGAAGAAGTTGCGCCATCGGTTTTCCGACGACGTTCGAGCGTCCCACGACCACCGCTTCGAGCCCGGACAGATCGCCCAAATGGCCGCGCAGCATCATCAAACACCCCAACGGGGTACACGGCACGATCGCATTTTGTCCGGTACCGAGAAGCCCGACATTCGAAATGTGAAAACCATCGACATCCTTTGCCGGGTCGATCGCATTGATCACCAGATCGGCGTTCAGATGTTTGGGTAGAGGCAGTTGGACGAGAATACCGTGAATCTCAGGATCGGAATTCAGCTGCTCGATTAAAGCAAGTAGATCGGCCTGAGACGTTTCAGTGGGCAGCTTGTGCTCAAGGCTGCTCATGCCAGCTTCGATAGTCTGCCGTCCTTTGTTACGCACATAGACTTCCGACGCAGGATCGTCGCCTACCAGAACGACAGCGAGGCCCGGCGTAATGCCGTGCTCCTCCTTGAGCCACGCCACATGCCCAGCCACTCTCGAACGTAGCTGCGCCGCGAACATCTTGCCGTCTATGACCGGGGCGATCACGCTACCTTCTCCTCGAGCCGCTTCGCCGCCGTTTCCAGCGCGTGCCAGAGCGAACCGGCGGACGAGCGCGCGCCCAGCACGGCGACATGGGCGTCGCCGCGGCGGATGACGAAACAACTCATATGCTCAAGGCCGGTACGCGTCGCGGGGCCGGGACCGGGGCCCGCGAGATCGATGTTGACGAGCTTCGACATCATAGCCTCGAGAGGCGCCGCGCCGGCCTTCGAGACGACCTCAATGGTCACCCACCCATCAGTCTGCTCGGTCACCGAGCAACCGGGGGCGACCTGCTTGAGCTCGGCGGCAAAATCCAGCTCGGCGCGGCCTGCGGCCTCGATCATCCACTGATCCGGTCCGGTCCACAGCGCGGCAACCCCCTCCCCTGCAACCCAGCGGCCGGGTCCGGGAAGAGTGAGCCCGAAGGGCGTGGGCTCTATGACACCGCGGCGCAGCGCCAGAGAGGCAAGCGCGAGACCAGCATTCTCCCGCAGCTCGAGCACTCCGAAGGATATGGATCCGGGTGTCGCGGAATCGAGGGCGGTGCGAGGTATCAGGTCAGTCATGCAGACGTTCTCCCTCGGGGTCGACGAAACAGGCAGGCACGACGCGCAGGCGTGCACTTTCGCCTTCAAGCGGGTTCGCGGCCACGATCACCTCGCCCAGCCGTTCATCGCCGTTCTCGAAGAAACCGAGCCCGATCATCGTCCCGACATGCGGACTGTAGCAGGCCGAAGTGATCCAACCCTGGTCGGTGTCGAGACTCTGCGGCGCGTCCTCTGCGAAAAGATGCGAGCCGCTGACCACCTTGCCGGCCGTGTCGACGGGCTGCAATCCTACCAGACGGCGTTTATCGCCAGCCAGCCCCTCGCGCCGCGACATGACGGCACCTATGGAATCCTTCTTCTGCGATACCATCCTGCCGAGTCCGACCATGGCCGCCGTGGTCTGTCCGTTCAGCTCGGCGCCACCGACGTGACCCTTTTCGATGCGCAGCACGGAGAGCGCTTCAATCCCGTAGGGCGTAGCTCCCACATCGGCACCCATCTTCATCAGCCGTTCCATGAGCGCATGTCCGTAGCGGGTGGGAACTGCGATTTCGTAGGCGAGTTCGCCCGAGAAGGAGATGCGGAATAGGCGCGCGCGAAGGCCGCCGCAGATGGTCAGCTCCGCGCAGGCCATGAAGGGGAAGGCTTCGTTCGACAGGTCAAACCCGTCCACGATGCGGGCGAGCAGGGCGCGCGATTTCGGCCCCGCGACGGCGATCTGCGCCCAGGCGTCAGTCGTTGAGATGATCTGCACATCGAGTTCCGGCCACAGGCACTGCCGGGCAAACTCCATGTTGCGGTAGACCAACCCCGCATTGGCCGTCGTCGTGGTGACCACGTAGTGCTCATCGGCAAGCCGCGCGCAGGTTCCGTCGTCATAGGCGAAGCCGTCTTCGCGCAGCATCAGCCCGTAGCGGATACGGCCGACCTTCAGCGTGGCCATCATGTTGCTGTAGAGCCGATTGAGAAACTCGCCCGCGTCGGCGCCCTGCACATCGACCTTACCGAGCGTGGTCACGTCACTCAGGCCCACCGCGCTGCGCACGGCCCTGGCCTCGCGGTCCACGCTCTGGCGCCAGTGCGTTTCGCCCGGACGCGGAAAGTATTGCGCGCGCATCCATTGGCCAACCTCGACGAACACCGCGCCTTGCGCTTCGGCCCAGTGATGGGTGGGCGTCAGGCGGTGCGGACGGAAATGCGGCCCTATATCGCCACCGCCCAGCACCGAGAGCGTCACTGGAGTGTAGGGCGGGCGGAAGATCGTCGTGCCGGCTTCCGGGATCGACCCCCCGGTCAGCTCCGCCATCACGGCAAGTCCGGTCACGTTTGCGGTCTTGCCCTGGTCCGTCGCCATACCCAGCGTGGTGTAGCGTTTCAAATGCTCTACCGGCCGCATGTTCTCAGCATGAGCGAGCTTGATATCCTTCACTGTCACGTCGTTCTGGAAATCGATCCAGGCGCGTTTCTTGCCCGGTACATGGAAGACGGGCGCAACCGTGTAGTCTGCCTCCTCGGCGCACGGCAAATCGGGCAACGATGCTGCGATTCCAAGTTCGTCCATCGCACGCTGTGCGGCTTGCGCGCCGGAACGCAAGGCGTAGGCGGTGGAAAAATGGCCCGCCGCCGCACCTGCCGGAAATAGTCCTAGAGGCCCATCCTCCCCAGGCAGGAACGCCTGCAGCGGTTCATTCCAAACAGGCCGACCACGATAATGCGAAAAGAGATGAACATTTGGGTTCCAACCGCCCGAAACACCGAGCGCGCCGCACTCGATCCATTCGGACTTGCCGTTCGCGTGAATCCCGATCGCAGTAAGCCCGAGTCGCCCGCGCGAGCCGGTGACCACGCCACCACTGATCACCCGGTAATCGTCCGAAGTCCTTGCCTCGGGGCGGGCGTCGATCACAGCCTTAACATGGACGCCCTTGGAGGCAAGATCGCGTGCCGTGCGGTGCCCGTCATCGTTATTGGTAAATACGGTGATCGTCTCGGTCGGACACGCCGCCCAGCGATTGGCGTAAGCCCGGATCGCGCCGGCCAGCATGACGCCCGGACGATCATTGTCGGCAAAGGCGATGGGCCGCTCGGTCGCCCCGGCAGCGAGCACCGCGCGTTTTGCCGTGATGCGCCACAGCGTCTGGCGCACACGGTCGCCCGGTTCCACGAGATGGTCCGAAACCCGTTCCACCGCGCCGTAGATCCCGTGATCAAAGACTCCGAACACCGTGGTGCGACGCATCACGCGAATGTTCGGCAGGCCTTCGAACTCGGACTCGAGCGCGGAGATCCAGTCCGTGGCCGGAGCTCCGTCCAGCTTTTCCGTCTCGGACAGAAGCCGCCCACCCAGGCGGAAATCCTCGTCGGCCAAAATCACACTTGCGCCCACGCGCGCCGCTGTCAGCGCTGCAGCAAGCCCGGCCGCCCCCCCGCCGATGACCAAAAGGTCGCAATGGAGGAAGCCCTTGTCGTATGTATCCGGGTCGGCCTGCATGGAGAGTCGCCCGAGGCCCGCGGCTTTGCGGATCGCCGGCTCGTAGAGCTTTTCCCAAAAGCCTTTCGGCCACATAAATGTCTTGTAGTAGAACCCGGCCGTAAAAAACGGCGACAGCAGATCATTCACCGCCAATGCATCAAACCCAAGTAAGGGCCAGCGGTTCTGGCTTCGCGCCTCCAGCCCCTCGAACAGCTCCACCACCGTGGCGCGCGTGTTCGGCTCCTGCCGTGCCCCCGTTCGCACTTCGACCAGAGCGTTCGGTTCCTCCGAACCGGCCGAGAGCACTCCGCGCGGGCGGTGATACTTGAAGCTGCGGCCCACAAGACGCACGCCATTGGCCAGAAGCGCCGAAGCGAGCGTGTCGCCGGCATGGCCCTGATACCGTTTGCCGTCGAAGGCGAAGTTCAGGATTTGCGAGCGGTCAATCAACCCTCCGGATAGCCGTGTCATTTGCCGCACCTATTTTGCGCAAGGGCGACATCGCGCGCCAGCTCCGCACCGAGGACCTCATGGGTGACAGTGTCGCGCGTCACCACCAGCCATGACCGGTCACCCTGCTCGTGGAACCACAGCTCGCGGTGTACGCTCGCCGGGTTGTCGCGCAGGAAAACGTAATCGCAGAAGGCGGCCTCGGCATCGGGCGCTGATGGGTCTGGACGGTCGATGAGCCGCGCGTCGCCCAGATACGTGAATTCCTGCGCATCCCGCAGGCCCAGAAGTGGATGTGGGATCAGCATTGGACAGCCTTAGTGGAGATTGGGCTGGGCACCGGCGCCACGTTCGTCGACCACATGGCCGCGTGCGAAACGGTCGATGCGGTAGGCGCGCGCGGTCTCGTGGGGTGTGCCGGTGGCAAGAAGATGGGCGAAGGCATAGCCGCTGGCTGGCGTCGCCTTGAAGCCGCCATAGCACCAGCCGCCGTTGAAATAGAGGCCATCAATATGCGTACGGTCGATGATAGGCGAGCCATCCATCGACATGTCCACGAGGCCGCCCCACATGCGCAGAAGCCGCGCCCGCCCAATCATGGGCATCAATGCCATGCCGCCTTCGGCGACGTCCTCGACCACCGGCAGATTGCCGCGTTGGGCATAAGAATTGTAGCCGTCGATATCACCGCCGAAGACAAGCCCGCCCTTGTCGGACTGGCTGATGTAGAAATGGCCGGCCCCGAAGGTGATCACGCCCGGAATGGTGGGCTTGAGCCCCTCCGTGACGAAGGCCTGCAGGACATGGCTTTCGATCGGAAGCCGCATTCCGGCCATTGCCATGACGCGGCCCGAGAAACCCGCCACCGCCACGCCGACATTGTCGGCGGCGATATAGCCGCGCGATGTCTCCACGCCACGCACCTTGCCGCGATCGACCCGGAAACCCGTCACCTCGCAATTCTGGATCAGGTCCACGCCGTGGCTGTCGGCGCCGCGGGCATAGCCCCAGGCCACGCCGTCGTGCCGCGCAGTGCCGGCACGTGGCTGCATCAGGCCGCCCTTGATCGGGAAGCGCGCGTGGTCGTAGTTCAGGAACGGAACCATGGCGCGCAGTTCCTCCCGGCCCAGCAGCCGGGCGCCCGCACCCGCCAGCATCATGGCGTTGCCGCGGCGGCGGAAGGCGTCGCGCTGTGCATCCGTATGAAAGAGGTTTACGATGCCGCGCTGGGAGACCATTGCGTTAAAGTTGAGCTCCTGCTCCAGTCCTTCCCAGAGCTTCATCGAGAACTCGTAGAAGGGCTCGTTGCCAGTAAGCAGGTAGTTCGAGCGGATGATCGTCGTGTTTCGTCCGACATTCCCGGATCCGAGCCAACTCTTCTCAAGCACGGCTATACGGGACTGTCCGAATTTTTTAGCCAGATAATAGGCCGTCGCCAGGCCGTGACCGCCCCCGCCAACGATCACGTAGTCGTAGGCAGGCTTTGGGTCGGGATTGCGCCAGAGCGGCTGCCATCCAGTATGCCCCTTGATCGCTTCAGCAAAGACGCGGAAGCCCGAAAACCTCATATCGAGAACTCCTTAGACTGCAGGGACTATGTCATGGCCACGGCAGTGAAGTGTTTCCAAAATTGACTTCTGCGTGCTTTTGTCGGACATGTCTCCGGACTATGTGGACGATAGGATTTCCCACGGGATGACTGACGGGAATAACGGCAGCCCGCAGCGATATGGGTTCCTGCTGATCCAAGGCTATGCCCTCATGTCCGCCGCCTCTGCGGTCGAACCGTTGCGCGCTGCCAACCTGCTCAGTGGGCGGCAGCTTTACGATCTCAGCTTCATCTCGGCCCAGGGCGGGTGGATGCGCAGTTCCGTCTCGGGCGCGTTCGAGACAGTGCCGGTTTCAGAAGCAGTCAGCGATTTCGATATTCTCTTCGTCGTGGCCGGCGGCAATCCGCTGAGCTATCGGGACGACAGGATCCTTGCTTGGCTGCGCCGTCTCGCCCGGTCGGGCGTGGCCTTGGGCGGGATCTCAGGCGGAGCGGCCATCCTGGCTTCTGCCGGCGTTATGGCGTCACGCCGGTTCACGACCCACTGGCAACACATCGATGCGATGCGCGAAATCTACCCCGAGGCGCTCATCGAGCGGCGGCTCTTCGTCATTGATCGCGACCGCTTCACCTGCGCGGGCGGCATGGCCCCGCTGGACATGGCCCACGCGCTGATCGCCTTCGATCATGGTGTGGAACTGGCGCGCGCTGTGAGCGATTGGTTCATCCACACGGGCATCCGGCAGGCAGAGGCCCCGCAGCAGCTGGACCCGGTGCGGAAGTACGATCTTCGCCATCCCGCGCTGGTCGCCATGGTCGAGCTAATGACGAGCCACATCGCCGATCCGCTGAATCTTGATGACCTTGCCCATCTGAGCGGTATCGGGGCGCGGCAATTAGAGCGGTTGGCAAAGGAACAGCTGGGACAGAGCGTGATGCAGTTCTATCGGTCTCTGCGGTTGGACAAGGCCGACGAGATTCTGCAACAGTCTAGCCTCTCGCTCGTCGAGGTGGCGCTTGCCACGGGCTTTTCCAACCGCACCCATTTCTCACGCGCCTTTCAGGGCCATTTCGGCATGGGCCCCGCCACCCAACGCAAACAGCGCCGCCATGGCGAAGATAATCGAGACATGCTCGTTTGTAAGACAAGATAGTTGTTCATGCTTGATTTTATATGGCGATTGAAAAGCTACTTAGTCGTCCGTGAAGAACTCGGAATGCTTTGATTTGTTGACAATTTCCCCTGATTTCCGGTTTCAGATTGCCGAATTTCGTGGCTAGAGGCTGCGATTTCCGGCAAATTGGATGCGCTTGTTCTGCGGATTCGAGGTGATGACGAAGTCGCGAGGGAAGCGAGCGATGCGACCGAAGGAACGGCGCGAGAGCGGCCAGACGGATCTGTTGCGATCCCGGCTCGACCACATCCTCAATATGGATCATGCGCTGGTGAAGCTGGCCAAGACGATCGACTGGCGCTTCCTGGAAGAGCGGCTCGGCGAGGTCTATGACCACGATCCTGCCGGCCGCCTTTGCCGAAACGGCTAATGGCGGGACTGGCCATTCTCAAGTCGATGCACAACATGTCCGACGAAGGCCTGTGCGAACGCTGGCTGGAGAATCCCTACTCTACCAGCTGTTCTGCGGCGGGGAGTTCTTCCAGCCCGTTTGCCCTTCGACCGCACTTCACTGACGCGCTGGCGGCAACGTATGGGGGAAGAGCGGCTGATGGCGCTGCTTCAGGAAAGTCTTGCAGCGGCGGCCAGGCTGGGGGCGGCCAAGCCGTCGGACTTCCCGCGGTAATCGTCGATACCATTGTGCAGGAAAAGCCATCACCTTCCCGACCGACGCCAAGCTGATGCATTGCGCCCGTGAGCGGCTGTTGAAGCTGGCCAAGCATTGCCCTGCGCCAATCCTATGCGCGGGTCGGCAAGATCGCGCTAATCAAGTATCAGCGCTATGCCCATGCCAAGCAGTTCAAACGGGCCAACCGGCAGCTCAAGCGCCTGCGCACCACGATGGGAGCGGTGATCCGCGACATCACCCGCAAGCTCGTCGGGCGGCCGGAGCTGATGCAGGTCTTTGCCCTGCCGTTGGCGCTGGCCCGGCGCGTCAGGGATCAGCGCCAGCGCGAGCGGGGCAAGAAGGTGTATTCCCTGCACGCTCCGGAGGTCGAGTGCATTGGCAAGGGCAAAGCCCACGAGCTCGTACGAGTTCGGCGTCAAGGTTCCCGTCGCCACCCCGCTGCAGCGCAGCCGCGGCGGCCAGTTCGTCTGCCATGTCGAGACGCTGCCAGGCAATCCTTATGACGGCCACGCGCTGGCCACCATCATCCCGGCAATCGAGGACACCAAAGCGTCAGCCTCGGCGAGATCGTCACAGATGCCGGCTATCGCGGCCACAACGCCCCGAAGGGCAAGAGGTCCATGTCGCTGGTTACAAGCGCGGCCTCACCAAAGTCATCAAACGGGCGCTGCGACGCCGGGCCGCCGTCGAACCCGTCATCGGCAATCTCAAAAACGACTACGTATGGGCCGCAACTTTCCTGGCCTTCTCTGAGGGCGATGCCAACAAGACTGTGCTTGCCTCCGTCGGCTACAACTTCAGCCTCCTGCTCAATTGGCTGAGGCTTCTGTGTGCTTCCTGGCGCTGTTCGCCATTCCCTGCAGCGCCGCCGATCCAGCCACGAACAGCCTAATCACCGCTCTGGACGATCCAACCGGCGACGCCCATTGCCAGCCCCGTGTTTCCGGCCCTGATCGCAACCGCTGTCAGCGAAATCGACTTTCTTCACAGCCGACTACTTACTCTAGGTCGTGTGACGCGGGTTCTCCTGTGGGAAGAGTATCGCGTCGCCAACCCCGACGGCTTTTGGCTACACGTGGTTCTGTACGACCTCGAGGCTGGAAAGGACGCCTACGCCCCTCAATGCGGCAGACGCACCTGGGCGGCGAGAAAGTGATCGTCGACTTTGCCTGCGACGCCTTCGACATCTTCGATCCGGTCATCGGCAAAGCGCACCCCATGAAGCTGTTCAAGGCAGCGATGGGAGCCTCGAACTACACCTATGCCGAGGCGTGCCGGAGCGAGAGGCTGCCCGACTGGATCGGCGTGCACCAACCTGTTCGCCTTGGGACGGCATACCGAAGTTCGTGGTTCCCGATTACGTGCCCAGGCACTTAATCCGGATTTTGTGTCCGAGCGGTTATGTGCCCCGGCGGGCGTAAATTTCTGTGATTAAACGAACTGATTGTCTGTGGCGGCACATCTAGCGAGCGAACATCGAGCCACCCTCCCACTGTCCCTAATACCCTTCGCTGCCCGATACATTTTCGGTACAGGTTCCAGGGTTCTTCGATTATCTTCGCGATGAGCGAGGGTTGCGGCAAAGCTGCATCGCGGATTACCGGCATTACCTGCGCGTCTTTGAGCGGCATCTCGGCGATATGATGTGATCCGAAGTCGCTTACATTGCCGGTGGTGACGGCCTTCTCACGACCCAGGCCTCGCATTTCGCCCGCATCGCGCTGATTAGTCTCACCAGCATCCTGCGGGTCTTCCTACGATACCTGCACCGGGAACGTGTCCTTCAGCGCGACATCAGCAGGCTTGTCGAGATACCTCAGCGTTATCGGCTGGCCGCTGTATGTTCGCGGGCGCAAGGCCGAGCACAGCACCAGCTATCCCCCTGTCGTTGGTGAGGCGATCGTGGATTACCTCAGGAACGGGCGGCCTGATGTTCAAAGCCGATTGCTTTTCTGGCGACACTTGGCGCCACAATTGCCACTCACACACTCTGCGGTGTCGGCCACTGTCAGCAAGTATCTTCATCGCGCGCTGGGATTCCGGTTAGCCGTCCGGGATCACACACTCTCCGTGATGCCTGCGTCCAGCGCCTGGTGGACACGGGGTTTTCGCTCAAGACCATCGGCGACTATGTCGGACATCGGGCCGCTTCCTCATCCATGATCTACGCCAAGGTCCAGGTCGATGGCTTGCGTGAAGTGGCTCTGGGTGATGGGTGGATTTGCAATGAGCCCTCGTCTTCCCGAATCTTCAAGCCCGATCACATCTCATATCGTCGCTTTCGTTCGCCACGAGCGTGCGCTCAACCGGCGCTACGACGAGGACAAGGTGCTGCGGATGCTCGACGGCTATCTTAACGTTCAAGGGGTGACGAGCATGACCCAAATCACCCCGGCGCTCCTCGATGTTTTTTACCTGAGCCGTCCGCGCTCGCGGCCGAGAAGCTTCAACCATCTTATCGGCCTCGTCGGCCGGCTGTTCGAGAGGATGGTCGAACATGACGAAATCGATCGTTCTCCTGTCACTATGAAGCCGCGCCGCCGAGGTAATCCAAGACCGTCCTGCATCCTGGATCTGCGGATCGCTCAACAGCTTTCGATCGCGCCGCCGAGCTTCCGGAGCAGAACAACGCCCCGCTTCGCGGTCCCGCCTATGCCAGCATCTTCAGCCTGCTGTTCGGCTTGGTCTGCTCGTAGCCGAGGTTGCGCGTCTGCGCTGGCGGATGTCCATCGGGATCGCAACATCCTTACTATCCGCGAGACGAAGTTTTCCATGTCAAGGCTCATTCCCATGGGGCTGCAGCTGGCACAGCGCCTTTATGCGTTCATGGCGCTACGATCGCAGCAGTAGTTTCAGTTACCCCCGACACACCGCTGTTTTCTTTCCTGCGGGGTCGAGCTGTGAACCCCGGCACGATCAGAATCATTTTCCGTTCGGGCGCCGCAAGGACTGATAGCGACCGGCGAGAAGATCGGCTCCTCCACCGCCGCCTTCTTCCAGGCCGTCATCGCCGACCGGCCAGCGGATCCGCTAGAGCCTGCTCGACCGATTTATGCCAGCAACACATTCTGCAGGCCTTTTGGCTGACAAGGACATCACCCAACGCAGCCCGCCGACCACGAGCCGCAAGCAGCCGTTTTCATAGGACAAGACCCTCTAATGCCGCGCCGCACAAACTCGAGAACTTGTTCGCCAAGCTCAAGGATTGGTGCCGCATCGCCACCTGCTGCGATCTATGCGGTTGCACCTCCTTCATAGAAGTCTGCACCGCAATCGCCATCAACTTTTGGCTCTGGTGACTGAATCCTCAGCCTTGGGGATGCCGATTCCGAAATACCGCGTGTGGGCAACATCAAGGATGCGATTGATCATGCTGGAGTAGCTGTAACCCGCGGTTCTCGCGGCTAGGGGATAAGCGGAGTGCATACTGAGCCCCGGCATCGAGTTGATCTCCAGGACAAATGGCTGGCCGGAGCGATCGATCCGCAGGTCAATGCGGGCATAATCTCGGCACTGGCAGGCACGGAAGGTCGCCACCGAAATTTCCCGCAGCAAAGTCGCAAGGCTGCTCCCAATTGGCGCCGGGCAAATCTGCGGCGGCTGCACGGTCGCCAAGTACTTCGCTTCCCAAGTCAAAAGACCAGTTTCGCGGTCGCCGAGGTCGAACTCCACCGGAGGCAACACCTCGGGTTCCCCATTTCCCAGCAGCGCGACATGGATTTCTCGCCCATCGATGTATTCTTCAACGAGCGCATCCTGCGCATACTGCGTGACAATTACTTCCACGGCCTCCCTCAGCTGAGCGGGCTCGTGTACGAGCTGCAAACCGAAGCTGTTGTCTTCATGACGCGGCTTCACTACCACTGGGAATTGCAGGTCGCCCGTACTCTCGGTGCCGCGGCGCATGACGCGAAAGTTCGGCGTCGGCACGCCGCAACTGCGGATAAGCGTCTTGCTGATGACCTTATCGTCCGTCAGCCCATGCCCGAGTGGGCTTGATCCCGTATATGGAACGCCGGCCATCTCGAGCATGCCCGGAACGTGGGTGAAACGGTACTCACCCTGAATTCCCTCTGCCAAGTTGAAAACGGTCCCCGAAGGGCGCGCTTGCGGATCGGGTGGCAGGAACCGCTCGAGCGTAGTGAGCAGTCCTTTGTCCCCTTCACACAGCAGCGTCTGGTGGCCGCCGTCTTGCAGTGCCGCCACCACCCTTTCGCGAGTCCCGGAAGGCGGCCAGAACTGCGGCGGCTGCGGATAAGGCTGACCGAACCGGTTGATCACGCCGGTAAAATCACTGTTGCACACGACGGCTACCCGCATGAGATACTCCTTAATTTTTGCCTGCTGTCACGTTTATTCGCGCGGATGTGGTTACTTGTCGGGAACAGCTCATCTACACCCCCACGCGCTTACACGGAGTCCCGTGCAATCGGCGTGCCATTGAAGAGTTGTCCGAACCAAAGGGGCAAAGCCGTGTGTTTCGGGCCGCGCCTGCGGAATACTTGCGCCTCGGTGTATCGATTTGCGCACATAGACGTCTTCAACTCGACACTGCTGAACACGAGAGCGTGGAATATCGGAATGACGACGGTCGTTCGCCGAACCCGGCTTGCGCCTTTCGTTACGCATCCGGCTCTCCAGAAGACATGGTAGAGTCAGGCGTTTCCATCCATGCCAGACAATCCATACGCCGACAGGAGTCCAGCCGAGCATGTGCTGTTCGACCGGCCCGTCCCGCCAGAGCCGTCTTGTGGGGCGTCGAGTGCTGGGCTGCTTGGAGCCCAAAACTGGGGCGTTCTTACGCAGCCAGCAGTACAGACGCAGAACGACATGCCAGTCAGCAATGACGAACACGCTGGCCTGCGCCACACAGTGGCGGTAATAATTCTCCTATGCAGGATGGGATTAATCTCGAAGCCTATTACCAAGGCTGACGGAGATACTGACACTGCCCTCAGTTGCTTGGACCTATCGAGCTGCCACCGCCGCTTAGAAGCGGTGGGGTAGGCTGCCGGTGATGTGAGAAGGAAGGGGCGTCAATCGACCGTTTTAACCGCCGCGTCGTCACCTCTAGGGTTTGTGTTCTGTGAGGCATCAGCTTCCGCATCATGACACTGAAGGCGCGGACTGCGGCGTGACATGATCATACCAGTGGTCATGATGATTGGCCGACATGTGCCCAGCGCCTCATTGCGATGGAGGCGCTTGTTTGTGGTGAGGAGCCTCTGCCAGGCCTCGCAAGCGGCGTCGATGATCGCGTCATAGGGTTCGAAGACGCGGTTTGAGAGCCAGTTGGCGCGCATGTATTGCCAGATGTTTTCGACCGGGTTCAGGTCGGGCGCTCGCGAGGCAACTGCGGGGCGTCCGATGCCACCATCAAGCTCTACGCCCGCGGCGCCGCCACTTGATGGTGGCACTCAGGGACGATCCAGAAAGGCGGGAACCAGCCGCTATTCGCAGCTTTTTCCTGGAGCGCGCGAGCCATTGCGGCAATGGAACCGTCGAACTTGACGACCAGCCTGCGCGATGTCACGCTTCTGAAGCAAATCGCGCAGCCTTGGCCGCCAGCTCCCGCGGATCCATCGAAGAAGGTTTCGTCATCCGACCTCCACACGGTCAGGACATCGAATCTGATTTGCTCCAACTTGGGAATCCAGATTCGGTTAAAAGGCGAAGCGCTCTAATCAACAGTTTCGGCCGCGACAGGGTCGTCAGCTGCTTTTCGAGTGAACCGTCGCCATGGGCTTTGGCCAGCATCGCCACGAGCGTAGCCGCCGTGACGAACTGGACGCTATGGTTCTGCCGGATCGCCTCGCGCCCGAGAGCCACCGCCAGATGTGTCTTGTCCGTACCCGGAGGTCCAAGGAACAGGACCGTGTCGCCATGAGCAATCCAGCGACAGGTCGCCAGCTCCCGGATCTGCGCTGGTCCAGCGACGGCTGCGCGTTGAAGTCGAAGCCGTTCAATTCACGCACAAACGGGAACTGCGCGAGCTTGCCTGCCATGGACATGCGCCGCTCGTCGCGCCGCGCGATCTCGCGCGTCACCAGGAAGGACAAAGCTTCGCGCAATGTCATCTCCGAACGCGCCGCTTCGTCCAGCAGCGTATCGAGCTGGTCCCGGATCGCGGTCAGCTTCAGCCGGTCGAGCTGAGCCACCAACATCTCGTGATCGACCGCCGTCATCACCAGCCGCCTCCCACCAGTGCCTCATATTCGGCCAGCGGCCGCAACAGAGCGGAAGGCGCAACGATCTCCGCCGGCGCCGATCGTACCGGCCCAGCAGCGCCGACACGCCGGCAAGATGCGCGCGCTCGACGATCCGTTGGCGACGCCCCCGGCACAAGGCATGATCCGCCACCACCTCGCCCGCATGACGCACGATAACGCGGCCGCCCACCACCACGATCTGGACGCTCTCCCCGATCAGCCGCCACGGATCCGAGTAACTGTTCGTGTCCAGGTCGATTGCGCAATCTGCCTGAACCTTGCGCACGAGAACCCGCAGCTGCGCGAACGGCGCCCGTCCGCCGAGAGGGCGAAGCGCCCCGGCCTCTTCGGCAAAGCGCTCCGCAGGAGCCACGCCGGTCGTGCCATGCACACGCTGATCGGCAATCTCGCGCGTCCACCGGTCCAGATGCGCTTCGAACGATCGCGGTGGGATTAGTGTGACCTCGTGACCGAGCTTGACCAGCTCGCGAGCCCAGTGATGCTTGCTCCACCAGTGCCGGCGCCCGGTCCGCTATGAACCGCAAGACTGTCGGCGCGCTGGCTTCTTGGAAAACTTTCACCTCTCCGTCATCGACGCGCCGTGAAGCTGGAAAACGGTTCATACCATATCCACTCCGATCGTCGTACCCTTCTTTGCCGTCCTGTCCGCTCCGTGGCCTATATCGACCACATCTTTGGCAGTTGAGATGCCGTCTGGGGAGGACGGCAACCACTCCATCCTGCCAAGCGACAGTCTGTCCTGATTTGCGGGCAAAACCGGTCAGCTGCTCGAGCGTCGGATCTGGTCGAGCGCCCAGGCCATGCGAAAAGCTGCTTCCTCGGCTACGCCAGGACCATGTGACGCGCCGCTGTGGCCGCCCACCATCCGCATCCGGAAGACAAGCTCGGGGTCGCGATCGGCCGCGCACGACCGACGCTGTGCCACGTAGCGAGCGGGCTGGTAATAGAGCACCTGGCCGTCGTCGAGCGCGGCGTCGACGTACGTCGGCGGAAGCGGGCGATCGGCGCTGAGGTTGTAGTACGGGTCGTAGCTGCGCAGATACCGATACTCGGGAGCGATGTGGGGATCTCCGTACTCCGCCGTTTCCGTTAGCGCGAACGGCATCGTGAAGTCCATCTCGGTATCTATGATGTCGGCGAGCGGAACCTCGGCGAGCACGGCGCGGAACAAGTCGGGCCGCAACACGGCCGCGGCAAGCACGGTTCCCCCGCCAGCGCTCTTTCCCTCAATGACGATGCCGTCGCGGGTGGCGACCCCCCGCTCGACGAGCCCCTCGGCAGCGGCGATCAGATCTGTGTGGGTAATGCGCTTTCGATCGCAGGTAGCCGCCTCGTGCCATGGACGTCCGAACTCGCCGCCCCCTCGTACATGCACGATGCCGAAAGCAACTCCGCGATCGAGCAGGCTCAAACGCGCGGTCATGGATGAGGGCCAAGCGAAGAACGAGGGCCATCTCGGTGTTCCGTAACAGCCGTACACATTTAATAATACCGGCCCAGGGGTCGTCCGATCGCGCCGCACCACCAACGAGATCGGAACCTGTACCCCGTCTTCGGCCTCCGCCATGACGACTGTCGCCACGTATTTAGCCGCGTCATACCCCGGAATGCGGGCCTGGTACAGGACTTCCGATCGGTCGTCGGCGAGATCATGCTCGACGACGGTGTCCGGCGTTACAAACGAGCTAACCGAGTAGGTCAACTTTGAGCTCCGGAACAGATGCCGTGCGACCGAATAGCTACCACCTGGCGACAGACCCACCCTTAGAGTGCAGCTCGGCTCGTCGGGAACGATCGTGGCCCCAACCCGCCCACTTCCGTTACGCGAGACAAGGCGAGGATGAAGGCCTTCTCGTTCCAGGAGAACCAAGTGCTGTTCGAGTACGTGGACCTCCTCGAGTGTCACGCCCGCTCGATGCGGAACGACCTGCTCCCAACACCACGGTGACGGGTCATCTATCGGCGCACACACGAGCCGCCAGTACGGTCCAGCGTCGTTGACCCGAAACAGGAACCTGTCGCCCCAATGCTCGGCGTAGATCTTGTGCCCGAGTTCCCGCCTCACGATCCGGCGCCACTTGCCCCACGGCTGGTCAGCAGGAAGACACCACACCTCTGCGGCGCCTCGCTGAACGGGCGAGGAATTGTCCGAGGTCGCAAATACGTCGAGGAACAACCAGGCGCCGCTATCAGAACGCCGGACCAGCACCGCGAGTCGCTCGTTGGCCTCCTCGAACACCACCTCGGAGTTCCCCACCTCGACATCCAAGCGGACAATCTGATCGTGATGCCACCGGTCAGTCCGCTCCCGTGTGAAAAAGAGCGTATGATTGTCGGCGGCCCAGACAACCCGCCCGGCGCTACCCGAGTCGCGCCAGACGTCGCGGCCGTCGGCCATGTCCCGCACTCTCAACTCGTAGCGCTCGTCACCGATGACGTCAAAGCTAAACGCCACGTAACGCCCGTCGTCGCTCGGCTCAAAGACACCGAGCGAATAGAAGACCTCGGCCCCGAGAATCGCGTTCGGGTCGAGAACAAGCTCGGCCGAGCCTCCGGTCACCGGCTGGCGCCACCACGCCGGATGAGACAGGCCCCTCTCATGTCTTTGGAAGTACTCGAAACTCCCAACTTGGAACGGTGGCAGGGCGCCCTCGCAAGGCTGACGCCCTTCAATCTCGGCGATGAGCTCCGCCTTGAGCTCTGTCAGGTGAGCTGTCGCTTGCTCCGCGTAGCTGTTCTCCGCTTCCAGATACGCGAGGACTTCGGGCTTCTCCCGGTCGCGAAGCCAGCGATACCAATCCATCGTGACGTCGTCATGCAGCACCCTGATCCGTGGCTCGGCACGGGGAAGTGGTGGCTTCAGGCGCTTGTCTCTCATTACACGGCCCTCACATGAAAAGCAATAGTAAGGATTGCCGCGACAGTTCTGGAATAATATAGTTTATGCATCAATGTTTCTTCATGAATATATAGTATACTATCGATTCAGCTGACTCATGGTGCAATGTTTTTTGCATCACAACTGCCAACAAACCTGAAGTGATTTCTCGTCCGGGAATCTCTTCCTTAAATCGGTTGTATCCTAAATTCGATCTTGGAGGCCGCAACACAGAGCTTACGCCCCCTATTTAGCTAGGTGGTGACGCTGCCATTCCATTGTGTTCAGTAAAACTTGCATTTCCCACTAGAATTGACAAGCATAGAATGCATATGCGAGCTATCTGGACTCGAGATGATCAGGTACTCGCCTTGGTGGGGAGGGTAGGCCGATACGGTGCGCGCAGTGTGCAGGCTAGGGCACTTCGTCAGCGTCCAAAGCGACGTTATGGCGAGCTGTGCGCCCGAGCCTGGGGAAGCCCCTGTGAGCCTTTGCGCGCACGGCGACTAGCGAAGGTTGATCCTTGGTACTCCGCGAAGCCCCCCCTGTGTTCTCAAAGAGGCTGTTTGGAAATCGGGGTGGGATTTTGCGGTGAAGCGATTTGTGATTGATCGGGATAGGGGGACATCACCTCGCGCTAAACTCCATCAGGTTGGCTAGGGGGCAGCTTCTCAATTCGACCGACAACCTTTTGGAAGCCGGCACGGACATAACGATCATTCAGGTGCTGCTTGGCCATCGCAGCTTGGCGACGACGACAATATACGCCCAGGTCTCAACTGCTGTGATCGGTCGAATCCCCAGCCCTTTTGACCAATTCCACATGGAGATCACGCCGCCTGCCTGAGCCGCGCCATGCGCCAGAATCTGGAAGTGGCGGATGTATTCCACCGTCACGGGGCTGATTATCGCCGCGACCATGCCGGCCATATCGGGCGTGTCGAGCGCCGGGTCATGGCGCGGTGGAGGCGTGCCGGTCCGCGGCTCTGGGCGGTCACGCGGAACACTGCACCGACTGCGGTCTCATGCGGCAAGCCTACAACTCCTGCTTTATGGGCAGACCAGTAATGGGGAGCTCGCTGCGACCTGCTCTTGTGTCCGCCGCCGCCAACCTGTCTCACCATTACGAAGGGCGTTTGAGGAGCGCGATCAGCTTGTCGGATGGCTGGAACGCCGCGCCCGCAGATGCGGTGGAGCGATCGATTCCATGGCGTCGAGCTTCTCTGTCCGATCACCTCGCGTGCAGATTTCAGTTGTCATCAGAGTGGCCTGTCCCAACTATTGTGACACCTTGCGGATGTCCTGCGTTGCTTGCAGGATGATCATCGCGCATGTGTGCCGACTATATCGATCAAGACATAGGCGCCACTATCCTGTTGGCCAATTGAGAAACTGACCCCTGACGAAATGAAGAATTGACCCCCTCGGTTGTGAGAGGAGGCATGGATGACGACTAGGAATTCGGCGCATCCTGCATTGTCGAGAACGATGCAGGGAGAGGAGACGCTTCAGCCTGAAGAGGTGGCAGCGATGCTGCGGCTGCATGAGCTTGGCTGGGGAGCGAAGCGGCTGGCGAAGGAATTCGGGTGCGCGCGCAACACGGTGCGTCGGTATCTGCGCGACGGCGGGACTGTTCCGTTTCGCAAGCCTGTGCGGCAGACGGCGTTCGACGGGCTGGACGATTGGCTTCGGGAGCGCTTCTTCCGCCATGGCGGCAACGCCGATGTGGTTCGCCAGGAACTGGCGAGCGAACATGGGATCGCCATTGGGCTTCGTTCGGTAGAGCTTCGGGTCCAGCATTGGCGTCGGGAGTGGAAGGCGCAGAAGCGCGCGACAGTTCAGTTTTGAGACCGCGCCGGGATATCAGATGCAGATCGACTTTGGCGACACGCGGGTGTGGATCGGCGGCGAGCGTGTTCGGGAGCCCCTGTTTGTAGCAACGCTGAGTTACTCGCGTCGGCTGCATATCCGTCCCTCGCTTCGGGAGCGCCAGGCGGACTGGTTCGAGGGGATGGAAGGAGCCTCCCTTCGCTTCGGCGGGGTTGCAACGGAAGTGTTGTTCGACAATCCGAAGGCGTTAGTCGAACATCACGATGCGACGACGCGGGAGGTGCGGTTCAACACGCGGCTGCACGCCTTTGCCCGCTACTGGGGATTTACGCCGCGGGCATGTGCGTCCTACCGGGCGCGACGGAGGGGAAGGACGAACGCGGGGTCGGCTACGTCAAGCGCCGCCGCGCTACGATGTTCACCCTCATCATCGCTAGCAGGCGACAAATCCGTGGTTGTGTGCTCAAGTTCTGCAAAATGGGGCCGCCATGGTGCTGGTCATGCGGCTTGGCGCAGTGCTCGCGCAGGTCGTCCATGTTGATGTAGCGGTTGGCCTTCATCCCGTTTTCGTTGGTGTCGACGGTCAACCACCGTGACATGAGACACCAACCGATCAACAAGAGGGGTATCCTGCGCAGCTTGGGTCGCCGAAGACGGCCAGGCAGTCTCCGAATTCGAAATTGGTGGTTGTGATCGAGGTTTGTTCGTAGAGCCGGCTGATCAGATGGAAGAGCAACCGGCCGCGGGCCTGCGCGAAGGGAAGATAGCCGACCTCGTCGAGCTGATGTAGCGCCGCCACGCCGGTGTGGCGGATCGCATCCTTGATCGCCGCCAGCACGTCGATAGGGATCGTCACGTCGAGCGGTGGTCGGTTCGTCGAACACGATCAGGTCGGGCTCGGGGCAGAGCACCATAGCCGTCATGCCGCGTTGGAGCTGACCGCCCGAAAACTGAACGGATAGCGGCGGCCGACGTGTCCGGAAGCCCCAGCTTACGGAACAGCGCAATAGCGCCGCTCTGTGCAGCTGTGCCGCCCCTACGACTTGGTCGTACGCCTCCGGCAAAGCCCGTCTCGCGGGCTCTGACCGTGCGGCGCCACTTATAGATCAGGCTGGTCGCGACATCGTACTGACGCGCCACCGCCGCCACTGTGGACCCGGGCGCGAATGCCGCGGCCAGTATCCGGCGCTGATCCTCTTCACTCCAACGACGACGACGCTCCGGCCCCGTCAATAACGTCACATGGCTCATGCTGTGCTGCTAACTACGCTCGTAAGGACGACCTTAAGAGCGCAGCCTCGCTATCGTAACATGCTCGCGCAAGGCGGCCCTCGCCGGAGGCGTACCGGCATTCTGCAGGCCGATGCCTTTGGCGGTTACGGCGAGCTCTATGGCCAGGCCGATGGACTGCTTGCCCGGGCCGGATTCACCGATCAGCCCCGAGGTCACCGTACTGTCCAGCCGTACGACCGCGCCGTCTTGAGCTTCGCCAGCCGAGCGCCCAAAAGCAGTGTCCGATTGAGCTGTCCCCAGGTCTCGGACCGGATGGCGCTGGTCGTAGCTGGTCGTCTTTTGTAGCGCCCGATACTCCTGGGCTCCACGACCATGGCAGGCGGGCAAAAAGGCGCGAAACGAGACAGAGTCCTCAAGGTGGAACGCAAGTTCCTGGTGGCTCAGCTGACGAGATTGTTTCAGCAGCGCGCAGCGCAGCACCGCTTCGGCGGGGAGGCCCTGCGGTGCGGTTGCCTTGATTGCCGCCCCGACACGTGGTCTCGCGCCACCAGGCCAAGCAGATCACAATAGACATCCAGCCATTGGGCCATCGCGTTCAGCTCGCAGCGTGACGAAAAGAGCGATACGCTGGGTTGGAGGGTGCGTTCTTGGCGCATCGTCGGCTCTGGCGGTGGCAGGATGTGCTCTGGGTTGCATGACTCCAGCATACCTGAAATCGACTGGCCTTGCTTGCGTAAACCAGAGATTCATTGGCTAAATCTAGACCTTGGCGTTCTTGGACGGGCACTGTACTAGCTCACGCGCGGCGCGTCCTTCGGCGTGTCGGCTATCCCGTCGCGACAGAGCAGCCAGAAGCGGCATGAAGCCTGTGGTTTCGAGGCTCGTAATCGCCGTGAGGAT
>NZ_JBVVQE010000093.1:0-22553 GCF_055811435.1 Mesorhizobium sp. WSM4837 | reverse complement strand
TCGTTGCTGTGGAGCAGGCCGTGGCCGCCCCTTATGCGTCGTCTCGTCTTGCCGACGCCGGCGCCCGGGTGATCAAGATCGAAAGGCCCGAAGGAGACTTTGCCCGAAACTATGACAAGTTGGTGCGGGGACAGAGCGCTTATTTCGTCTGGCTCAACCGGGGTAAGGAGTCGGTCTGTCTGGACCTGAGGTTGGACATCGACCGCACCGTCCTCGATACGCTCATAGCCAATGCTGACGTTTTTATCCAGAATCTGAAGCCGGGCAGTATCGAAAAACTGGGTTTCGCGTCTGCTGATCTCCGTCGACGTTTTCCGCGGCTGATCACCTGCGATATCTCTGGTTTCGGGGAGACAGGGCCCTATTCCCATTTGAAAGCCTATGACCTCATCGTCCAGGCCGAAACAGGTCTGTGTGCGATCACCGGTACCCAACAGGGCCCGGCCCGGGTAGGGGTGTCAGTTTGCGACATCTCTGCGGGCATGACGGCCCACAGCGCCATTCTTCAGGCCCTCTATCACCGCGAGGTCACCGGCGAAGGCACCAGTATTCAGGTGTCACTGTTCGATGCCGTCGCCGACTGGATGAACGTGCCGGTTCTGCAACACGAATACGGTGACTACCATACGGAACGCGCCGGCGTGAACCACCCTTCGCTGGCGCCGTATGGCGCCTATCGTTGCGCCGACGGCAAGGACGTCATCTTTTCGGTTCAGAATGACCGCGAATGGGTAAATTTCTGCGGGAGATTCTTGAAGCAGCCGGAACTCACACGCGCACCTGTTTTTGCCGACAATATGGAGCGCCTTAGTCATCGTGCGCAACTTGACCAGATCATTGAACGGCGTTTTTCCGAACTGTCCTGCCAGGAAGCAATGCAGGAGCTTGAGGCGGCCGGTTTGGCATATGGGCGACTCAACGAAGTGGCGGATATTTCAAGGCATCCACACGTTCGCAGGGTTGAGATTGGCACCCCTGAAGGACCTGTAGAGACGATAGCCCCCGCGGCGATCTTCAACTCTGAGAGGCCCTCGCTGCGCCCAGTTCCGGCTCGTGGTGCCCATACTGACGCTGTCCGCGAGGAGGTTCTGGGGCTTTTGCGCGAAAGAGCCGCGTCAGCGTGAGCGGGCGTCTCGGTAAGGCGAGTGCGCTTGCGGTTTGCAAAGTGCTTGAGTACCTGTCATCTGTGCACGCTGGCCGCCGAGAAATCTCACTGGCACCGCCCTCGCTAAAATCGACTGCAGGGGCGAATCCATGATCAAGGACACCGTTCCGACCGCTGAAAGTGCGATGTCTGTACCACGCTGGAGATCCCTGCTCTTCGTTCCCGCCCACGTTCCGCGCTTTGTGCAGACGGCCCATGAGCGGGGTGCAGATGGCGTCATTCTCGACTTGGAGGATTCCGTTCCCCAGCATCAGAGGGACGAGGCACGGCGGCAGCTTCCTGAATCCGTGGCAAAAGTTGCGCGGAAAGGCGCATCTGTGTTGGTCCGCGTGAATCGTGGTTTGCGCGCCTTGGCGGCCGATCTCGATGCAGCCGTGGTGGCCGGAGTGGACGCGCTGGTTCTTCCGAAGACGGATTCGGCAGAGTGGGTGTTAGAAGTCGCGAATGCCGTTTCGGAACTTGAACGAGAAAGAAATCTTGCGGCAGGAGCCATCCGGTTCCTCTCTCAGATCGAGACCCCAGGCGCGTTGCAAAGGCTCGCGGCCATTGCGTCGGCGCACCCCAGGATGGTCGCAATGGCGCTCGGTCCCGAAGACTTCAGTGCAGCTGTTGGCGGCTCGCCGGAGTTCGACCTTCTGTTGTCGCCAAATCTTTCTGTTCTGTTTGCTGCCCGTGCCGCCGGCTTGCTACCGCTGGGCTTCATAGGAAGCATCGGCGAGTTTTCCGACACGCATAAACTTCGTAAAACCGCCGCGCATGCGCGGTGTCTTGGATTTGCCGGAGCTTTGGCGATCCATCCGACACAGGTGGCTATTTTCAACGAGGCTTTCTCGCCTAGCGCACAGGACATAGAGTGGGCCCGTCGTGTCCTCGCGGGGGAAAACAATGCCGCGGCGCAGGGCAGAGGTGCTTTCGTCTTGGATGGAAAGATGGTCGATGCACCGGTTGTCCAAAGGGCCCGAGAAATCATCGCCATGGGCACGAAAGCCGAGCTGGGCGCTTAAGTCCTTAGCAACTGATGAAACCGGACGGAGGACACGCCTCGCCCGTGGATTGCCGCGACAATCGTTGCAGCGTGGCACAATTATTGCTGTCGCACCATCGCATTTCGAGATAGATTACATAAATTGGAGTTTGCCCTCGGAAGAGTACTCGTGGAAATCAGGCAGTTAAGATATTTCGTCGGCGTGGTTGAAGCAGGCAGTTTTACGAAGGCCGCCGGCTTCCTCAATGTCGCCCAAAGTGCTCTGAGCCTACATGTGCGTCAACTGGAGGAGGGTTTCGGCACTCAACTGCTAATACGCGACAGAACCGGCGTCAGCGTCACGGCGTCAGGAGCCAAATTGCTCGAGCGGGCACGGGCGATCCTCAAAGAAATTCGACTTACCGAGGTGGAATTGACCAACACAGCTGCTTCCCCGGCGGGGGAGGTGACTATTGGCATTCCGTCTGGAGCTGCTCGCGTCCTAAGCGGTCCGCTGCTTGAGTCGGTGAGAAACGAACTGCCCAAGGTGTCCCTCAAGATGGTCGAGGGTATGACTGGACCGCTAGAGGAGTGGATGGCTGCTGGACGCTTCAATCTGGCGGTTCTCTACCGCACCGCGGACAGTATAGGCCGAATGACGGTGCTAGCACGCGAAAACCTTTGTCTGGTGGTCCCGTCCGGTGAGCCACCATTCGAAGATGCAATATCTCTGGCTGACCTGCATGCATTCCCGCTGGCTGTTCCCATGCGCAACAACAATGTCAGGCGTTCGGTGGCTGACGTCGTCGCGCAACACGGTTGCGCGCTGGACGTCAAGTTTGAAGTGGACTCGCTTTCAACGATCATCAACATGGTCATAGAGGGGAAAGCCCATTCTATTCTCGCCCCGTCTGCGGTTCAGAAAGAAGCCTCTCAAGGGCTAGTCCGAACAGTCAAGATCGTAGACCCCGTGATTACCCGCTCGGTTGTGCTTGCTGTAAATCCGAAAGATGAGCGTTCTGCGGCCGTCTCCGCAGTCCGCAAGCTCATCCCCAAGGTCGCCAGAGCATTAATAGAGAGCCGGGGCTGGGCAGCATCGGCTCCTGACGCGACCTGATAAGCGCCGATCTAAAAAACAGCCCAGACCTTTTTCACCATCGGAACAGATCGATCTGGATTCCAGATGGATTTCGGCAATATTCGATATTTGACCCGCCGCGACCATCGCGATGAAACTGGCTCAAGCGAGTTCAGCGGTTTCGATAGCGAAACGGCGCTCGTATGGTCAGAACTCAGACAGGCGGAGCCCGCGATGTCCGACGCTAGGAGCTACGAGCTCTTCATTAACGGCAAATGGCGGGCCGGTGGTAGCCGAGCCTCTCTGCCGGTGATCAATCCGGCGACGGAGGAGGTATTTGCCTCGGTGGCCTCGGCGACCGTTTCCGATCTGGATGAGGCTCTTGCTTCGGCAGAACGGAGCCGTAAGGCTTGGTCCGCACGGCCTGCGAAAGAGCGCGGCGAAATCCTGGTAGCCTCCGCTAGAATCCTAGCAGCAAAGGCTGGAGCCGCAGCCAGGGACCTATCGGCCGAACAGGGAAAGACGATTGCCGAGGCAATAGGTGAGTACGCGCGCGCCGTCGAAACGCTGGAGTGGAACGGCAGGCATGCCGACGAGCTGTCGGCCCCGATTCCGATAGGCCCGAACCGGATGATCGTCCCGGAGCCGCTCGGTGTCGTTGCTGCCTTTACGCCCTGGAACTATCCGGCCGTTCTCATCGCCCGCAAGCTCGCCCCCGCGCTGGCGGCAGGCTGCCCGGTGATCCTCAAAGGGGCTGAAGAGACACCGAGCGTGGCTGTCCATATCGTTGAATCATTGCGCCAAGCAGGCGTTCCGGACGGCGTGGTCAATCTGGTCTTCGGTGTGCCGGTGCATATATCGCGGCATTTGCTCAGTTCGCCAATCGTGAAGGTGTTGACTTTCACCGGTTCAACCGCTGTTGGAAAACAGCTGGCCATGCTCGCGGCGAATAATTTGCAGCGCTGCATTCTTGAACTCGGTGGGCACTCTCCGGTTATACTGTGCGAGGATGCCGACCTGGCAAAGGCCATACCGGCGATCTCGGAATACAAGTTCGAGTGCGCGGGCCAGAGCTGCAATGCGCCCAGCAGGATTTTTGTCGCTCGGTCCCGCTATGAGGAATTTCTGTCCCGGATGACGAAGGCGGTCCGCAAGATCAGGATCGGCCTACCAGACGACGCTGCAACGGACATGGGCCCGATGGCGAACGCCCGGCGAATCGAAGCCATGCAGCGCCTGACCAAGGATGCGGTCGAACGAGGCGCCCGCATCGAGACCGGTGGCGCCCGCCTCGACCGACCGGGCTTTTACTGGCCGCCAACCATCCTGACGGGCGTACCCAAGGAAGCGAGAGTGCTTCATGAAGAGCCGTTCGGACCGATCCTCACTGTGGCGCCGTTCGACGCGCTCGAGGAGGCGATTGAGGAAGCCAACGCCACCGAGTATGGTTTGGCCGCTTACTTCTTCACGGAAGCTGCCGATACACAACGAAAGCTGACCAACAGTCTTTCGGCAGGCGCTGTCAGTGTGAATTACCTGAAAGGGGTTTCCGCGGACGCCCCTTATGGGGGTGTCAAGCAGAGTGGTTACGGATATGAAGGCGGCGAGCAGGGGGTCCGAAGCTTCCAAATCCTCAAAATGGTCAACGGCCTCAGCTCATTTGGATGAATCCGGTGGGAAATAGAAGACGGACCATCGCCGGCAAGGACATCACAAGGAGCGTTGCCGACGCTCTTCAGTACATCTCGTACTACCATCCTCCAGATTACATCCGGTCTCTTACGCAGGCCTACGCGCGCGAACAGAGTCCGTCGGCAAAGAACGCAATCAGCCAAATTCTGCTGAACTCCCGCATGGCGGCCTTCGGGCGGCGGCCGATGTGCCAGGACACCGGCCTAGTGGTGGTCTTCGCCAAGGTCGGCATGGACGTCCGCATCAACTCAGCGGGCAATTTCGCAGACCTCGTGAATGAGGGCGTCCGTCGGGCATATCTCGATCCGGACAATCCGCTTCGGGCGTCGATCGTTGCCGATCCTCTCGCCGGACGGGTCAACACCCGCGATAACACGCCGGCAGTCGTCCACGTTGACCTTGTGCAGGGTAACCAGATTGAGATTACCATTGCCGCAAAAGGCGGCGGATCGGAGAACAAGGCACGCTTTACCACCTTGAACCCCAGCGGGTCTGTTTCCGACTGGGTAGTCGATACCGTTTCGACCCTCGGCAGTGGGTGGTGTCCGCCCGGCCTGATCTCCGTTGGCATCGGTGGTAGCGCTGAAAAGGCGATGCTGCTGGCCAAGGAAGCCATGAACGACCCCATCGATATGGCGGAACTGATCGCCAGGGGGGCGTCAAGCGCAGAGGAGGGACTGCGGATTGAGCTTTATGAGCGGATCAACGCGCTTGGTATCGGCGCCCAAGGCCTTGGTGGGCTGACGACGGTCGTTGACGTCAAGGTTGCGACCTATCCTACTCATGCGGCGTCCAAGCCTGTGGCGCTCATCCCGCAATGCGCCGCCAACCGGCACCTGAAGTTTACCTTGGATGGCTCTGGACCCATTAGGCTTGATCCTCCCGATCTGAGCGAATGGCCCGAGGTTGGAACGGAAGAATTGAGGCCAGCCGGCGTACGAAGGATTAATCTTGATACGCTGACGAAGGAAGAGACAGCATCGTGGCGCTGCGGGGAGACCCTCCTTTTATCCGGAAAGATGCTGACGGGCCGTGACGCAGCCCACAAGCGAATGGTCGAACTGATCGATGCCGGCAAGCCGCTTCCAGTCGATCTGCGGGGACGCGTGATCTACTACGTCGGTCCCGTCAGGGCAGTGAGGAATGAGGTTGTTGGACCCGCTGGTCCAACAACCTCCAGCCGCTTGGACGACTTTGCGGACAAGGTGCTCGCCGAAACCGGCCTTTTCGCGATGGTGGGCAAAGCGGAGAGGGGACCGGCCGCCATCGCGTCGATCGTAAGACACAAAACTCCATATCTTGCTGCAGTGGGTGGCGCTGCGTACCTGATTTCAAAATCGATTAAGGCGGCGCGGGTCGTTGCCTTTCAAGAGCTGGGCATGGAAGCCATCTATGAATTCGATGTGCAGGACATGCCTGTTATCATGGCCGTCGATGTTGAGGGAAACTCCATTCACAATTCCGGGCCTGTTGAGTGGCGTAAGCGTATGGCGGCCGACAGCATCGCACGCAACATCGGCGTTTGAGTCTTCCCGGTTGGATGATTTCGGCCAGACTCCAGCGCAAATTTGTTGGGCGAGTCGTAGGCCGAGCGGCATTTGCGGTGCCCTGCGCCTCGGCGAGCCGGACGAGCAAGGTCTTCAATTCACCCCGAAGCTGAATGTGCCAGTGAATACTGCATAGAGTGTGTCGTCCACGCGATCGAGGCTCGAATTGCTGTCGCGGCACTCTATTAAGTACGGCAGCGGAGATTTAAGAAATGGGTTATCTATTTATCAGGACATCCCCGACGCCGCCGACTATCCACTCCAGCTGCATCATTGCCCCGTTAGGCGTCGGGCCGATAGCCAAAACACTTCTGCATCTTTTCTCAGCGGATCGCTCTCGCTCAGCTGATTCTCGTACCCGATTCTGGCACATCTCGGGCCGAGAACGGCCTTCTACTACTACATCGGTCGTTTCAATTGGTGATAGAATTGATCGGCACACAACGCGCTGTCGATCGCTGCTTGAGAGCAACAGGTTATGAAGTCGAAACCCGATCCCGTGCAACTCGACAGTTGGGACGTCCGGATTCTCTCCGAAATTCAGGCAGACGGTCGGATTTCAAAAAGTGAGCTTGCAAAACGAGTTCATCTTTCGGCGTCGGCCTGTTCGGAGCGGCTCCGAGCACTCAAGGCCGCAGGGATTATTGAGGGATTCTACGCGCGACTGAGTCCTGCCCTCATCGGTGGCATGATCTTTGTATTGGTGGAGGTCGTGCTGGATCGCCATCGTCTTGAGGACCAACGACACTTCGAAACTGCAATCCAAGAGATTCCGGAAATCCTGGACTGCTGGGCAATTGGGGGCCGCGTCGATTATCTGATGCGGGTCGCGTCTCGTTCTATGGCCGCCTATCAGGATTTCATGGAGGGACTGCTGCAGGCAGGCTTAGGGATCGATCAATACTATAGCCTTGTCGTTACGAAACCAGTGAAGTCCAATTCACCAATACCCTTGTCCGCCCTGAGGCAACGGTAAAACCCGAAAAGCTTTAGTTTCCACGGCGTTTGGCTCGGCTCCCGTAGATTCGTCGGCAAAAAGCGTCCATTCCGACGAAACTCAAGGGACATTTGCGGTATACTAATTGCTGGAAAAGGTGGCCGAGCGCTATCCGCCAGTTGATTGCGAGGAAGGACTATGCGCTGGAGCAATCTGGAACCGATCGATTCCAGGAGACGGATCGAAGCAGCCATCGGACGCACTTGGCCAAGCACGGTTGCGGCGAGAAGCCAACCGGATCGTGCCTGGTGGAGGAGGCGTCTATATCTGAGATGCGGAGTGCCGAAAAGTGCCTCTACAGCTACCTCAATTGGGGAACCTTCGCCCTGGAATGGCGATCAGTGACGATTGAGCTTAGTCGCGGTCAGCGCCCGTGTAGGGGGGGCAGCGTTGGCAAGCCGACGGGTAGCGGGAGTGCAAGCTGGCCCGCTCGGCCTTGGCGAGCAAACCGGCCCTCGTCGGAGATCGCTCCATCGCCTTTTTAAGTCCTAAGTTCGTTGCTGATCAAGATTAGGAGATCGTCTGTCCTGTTTGACACTGCTGGTCTCCGCAGCCTTCTGAGCGAGGAGCATCGCTGGGCCGCGGTCGCGTAGGTGGGTGACAAGCCCGGTCACGCTGCCAGGGGACGTGGTCTTCGAGAAGGTGGAGGTTGCGCTACCGGCTGGAGAGCATTGCGGTTTCCCGAAGTGCCAGTTTTCACGAGACAATGGGTCGCTTAATCGAATGGGCGTCTAGTTCATAGGTTGCGAACAGAACATGGGGGATTTGAATAGTGCTACTGACCGAGGCAGAGCTGAGAAAAGTTGCGAATGCCACTCGAGGACATAGAGCCGCATCGATCGTTCTAAAGGAAGAGATGGCCGCAGCTACAGCCAGATCGTCATTCGACGTTTTTCTGTCACATTCTTTCAAGGACGCAGAGATCATTCTCGGTGTGAAGCGAATTTTTGAGGAGCTTGGGTTCACTGCTTACGTAGATTGGATCGAAGATTCACAACTGGACCGCACAAAGGTCTCCTCGGCCACTGCCGAGTTGCTGCGGACCCGTATGAGGCAGTCAAAGACGCTAATCTATGTGCATTCGAACAATTCTCCAGGATCCAGATGGATGCCTTGGGAGCTTGGCTTTTTCGATGGCTTTCGGACCGCGGTAGCAGTTCTCCCCGTGGCAAAAAATTCTTCGGAAATTTTCTCTGGGCAAGAATTTTTGGGCTTATACCCCTACATCGATGGGACCGGACCTGCAGTCCTGTCTATAAACAGAGGGACCGCGTCTAGCTCAAGACTAGGCTCTATAAGCTCGACTGCAAACGTTACGTTTGCCAAATCCTGGCTTAAAGAATTTGCTGCCATAAAATAGAATGGCGTGCTCTAAAAAATGAAATATCCTGGACTTTATAATAGCGCTGACGTGGCATCTAACGAGCAGCAGGCGACATTTCTTCGCCTGATCCGGGCAGAGTACATTCTTCTTTTTTTCGCGTCTGTTCTCTCTTTGGATTTCTCGCCATCAAAAGCCTATTTCGGTGTGTATGCGGCGGTGTTTATTTGCTCAATGGGAATCCTCATCTTCCGGTCGGTCACAAAGCCCGAGCAGGTCTGGTACCAAGCTAGAGCTTTGGCCGAGTCAGTAAAGACATTGACCTGGCGCTTTGCTATGCGAGCACAGCCGTTCGATGACGTGCGTGCGGCCGACGCTAGAGCTGATTTTCGCAAGCTCATGGAAGGTATCCTTGACAGCAATCGTCACCTTGGCAGCGCGTTGAGCGGCAAGGATTCAGCATCCCCACAAACAACAGACGAGATGATGTCGATAAGGGACTCGCAGCTAAAAGCACGAAAAGAGCTATATCTGCAGAAACGAATTTGCGATCAACGTAAGTGGTACGAGAAGAAAGCGCGCTCGAACAAGAGATCCGCGAAAATTTGGATGGGCCTTGGTGTCATTGCTTACGCTCTGGGGTTCTCGTTCATCGTAGTACGCATCGCTGACCCAGCGATGCCAGGCTGGCCGACAGAGCCGCTAATCGTTATCGCCGCCTCGCTTATCGGGTGGACCCAGATCAAGAAATTTAACGAATTGGCATCGGCTTACACGTTGACAGCTCACGAGATCGGATTGACTGCCGACCTTATTACGGACGCCAACTCTGATGAGGCATTCTCCGCGGCGGTGAACGAGGCCGAACTGGCTTTCTCAAGGGAGCATACCCAGTGGGTTGCTCGTCAAAACAACTAAGAGACAACAATGGCATACAGCGATCCGACCTATGTAATATTTGATGGCGATGAAGACGCTTGGGCATACCGCTTTATGAAAGGGTGGAATGCCAGCGAGAATGTGAGTTTTGAATTCGCGAACGCTCACGATCTGGACAATATGACGAACCGAGCACAGGACGAAGACTATGTTAAACGCAATCTTCGCAACAGAATGAATGGATCGAGCCAGGTACTTGTCTTGATCGGTGAGAAAACGAAAAACCTTTATCGCTTCGTGCGCTGGGAAATGGAATTGGCACTTGATCTAGCTCTTCCGATAATCGCAGCAAACCTCAACGGTTCGCGACAACAAGATGCGATCTGTCCGCCCATCATCAGGGACAAATGCGTTGTGCACGTGCCGTTCAAGATGAAGGCTATCAAGCACGCGCTTGCCCATTGGCCTAACGAATTTCATCGGCTTTCAAACGCTCAGCGTGCCGATGGCGCCAGGAGCTATGGCGAAAGCACCTACCGGGATCTTGGATTATGATCGCGCTACCTAAGGTCCTTAACCTGAAGATCCTCGCAATCCGCTGGCGCGACTAACCTTAGCAGCGTCTGCCGGCGTGTTCCGAGTTTGCCGAGCCGCTGATAATAATCCACGGAGAACGTCCGATTTGCTGAGTTTGGCTGAAGGCTGCAGGTCATGAGTCCAACCACTAGGCCACTAGGAGGATCCCTGCTCGAAACATCAGATCGAGTGATCAGGTCGGACGAGGGCGCTGGTTTCGAGAGAAAAGGAGCGGCTGGTCGCAGTGACGTTTGAGGCTGGAGCCAGCGTTTCAAGACTGCACGATCGGCCAGCATTGATGGAGGTAGCTTTTCCGGGCGGCGCAAAGAGTTCTGTCGGTTCGCCCGCGTCGCGCGAGCCGCCGCTCGGACTGCGCAACCCGCCCTGCGCAGCAACCACGAATATGCGATCGCAAGAAGAGCAACACAGTGACGACCGAACTTGGCGGCGCTGGTCGGCTGCGAATCAAGATGTCGATAGCGAGGCGCTCTCACCGCGTCTTTGCCGGGCCGAAGCTGCTGGCTATTATCATTTTAAGAAGTTTGCCGAGCACCAGCCGCTGCAAAGCGATCGCAATGCGCGGGGGCACGACCTCAGCCTCTCGGCGCCGGCCGACCGGGTTGAAGCCTGTGCCGCGGCACAGAACCCGGTGCATGCGCTAATCGAGGCGAATGTGCTTGCCCCTGATCACCTGCGCCACCACCTGGGCGAAGAGCAAAACCGATCCGGACCATCAGAACCCATGTCAGGGATAACCGGCCGTTCGGCGGAACATCGCCGGCGGCGCTCTATCGTACCTCGCGCGACCGGCGGGAACAGCATCCCGAGCGCAATTCTTCCTTTAACGGCATCCTGCAAACCGTTGCATATAGCGGCAACAACCCGCTCCTCCAGGGGACCGCGACCGCTAAAATCGGCGCTATGCTGGGCGCATGCGCGTCGTAAGCTGTTCATGTTTCCAGGACTCGCCCTGTCGTCGCAGAATCAGTGAGACCAATTCAACCCTATCGGCGAAGGCGAAGGTAGCGCCTTAGTTTTCACGGCAATCGGAGGTCGATCCCGCGAATTCCGCGGCGAATAACCTGCATTCCCGAGAAACTCGAGAGACGTTTCAAGTATGCTATTTGCTAAACAGGCGGCTGGCCAAGTGCCTCCGCCAACTATGGCGAGGAGAGGGACCATGCGCTTGAGCAATCTGGGAACCGAGCAACTCAGAGAAAAGGATCGAAGCTTCGTCTTTCATCCGTCAACGCATCTGGCCAAGCACAGCCGAGGCGAGACGCCAAACCGGATTATGGCCGGTGCGGAAGGCGTGTACATCTGGGATACCGAAGGCCGAAAGAGCCTCGACGGTTTCGGTGGGCTCTACTGCGTCAATATGGGGTATGGCTGCACGGAAATTGCTGAGGCCATTGCCAGGCAGGCGCACGAATTGCCGTTTGCCCATGTCTATGCAAGTCAAGGTACGGAGCCAGTCGCCCTCTTGGCAGAGGCCGTCGTCGAATATTTTGGTCAAAACATGCGAAGGGTCTTTTTCGGCCTGTCCGGTTCCGATGCCAACGAGACCAATATCAAACTGGTCTGGTACTACAACAACATCCTCGGCCGCCCTGAAAAGAAGAAGATCATCTCGCGTCATCGCGGCTATCATGGGTCTGGGCTGGTCACCGGGAGCCTGACAGGCCTTGCCTTCTTCCATAATTTCTTCGACCTGCCGCTGGACTTGGTACGCCATACCACCACGCCGCACCACTATCGCCAGGCGCATGACGGCGAAAGTGAGCAAGCGTTCTCGAAACGCTGCGCGGATGAACTTGAAGCCCTTATCCTCGCTGAAAGCCCGGAGACCGTCGCAGCTTTTATCGGAGAGCCGGTGCTTGGGACAGGCGGTATCGTTCCACCCCCAAAAGGATACTGGACCGCTATCCAAGGCGTGCTCGACAAGTACGATATCCTCCTCATCGCCGACGAAGTGGTCTGCGGGTTTGGACGAACCGGTGAGAAATTCGGTTCCCACCTCTATGGCATGCGGCCGGACTTCGTGACCATCGCCAAAGGTTTGAGTTCCGCCTACCTGCCCATCTCCGGGTCAATCATTGGCGACCGCGTCTGGTCGGTCTTGGAACAAGGAACAGAGAAGCACGGCGCCCTCGGCCATGGCTGGACATACTCGGGTCACACACTTTGCGCTGCGGCCGCACTCGCCAATATTCGACTCCTAAAGGAAAAAAATATCCTGGAGCATGTCCGCGACGTCGGACCGTATTGGCATGCCCGCATGAATGCCGAACTGGCGGGACATCCCATCGTCGGCGAGGTTCGTGGTGTCGGAATCCTCTCCGCCGTAGAGCTGATGCGAGATCCAAAACAAAGGATACCGTTTGAATCCGATCTGCAGGTCGGCGTTCGCGCCGCCGCTGCTCTGTTCGAGAACGGTGTCATCGGCCGCGCCATGCCGCATGGCGATATCCTCGGCTTTGCCCCGCCTTTGATCATCACCCGAAAGGAGATCGACATAATCGTCGACGCAACTGCTAAATCTGTCGAGACAACCTATCGCGCGTTGAAGGCCGAGGGTGCGATATGAACATGCGAACGCCGACGGGAACGAGCCGGAGGTCGACGCCGTCCCGGGTAACCAATGTAGTGGTCCCTTGGATGAACCTTCCCTCAGGCCAGACGCTTTGACGTCAGGCTGTCGTTAGGGCTCGTCGCTCATTGGTGTCCCGATGTTGAAGACGGGTTGACAGCGCATTTCGCGCCGAGCCGACCGAAACTGCTAAACTACAAGCCGTCAGATTCTAAGCATGCTTCGGATAACTTCGATCGCAAGCGATAACCAAATCAGTTCTGCCGCCGCTGTCCTGTTGCCCAACGACCAGGGCGTTTGTGCGGCGCGCCCTGCCGGTGTACCTCCCCGCCGGCAGGGCGCCTTTTTTGACCCGCTGGATCAGGGTGATTGTGGCGGGCCCGCAATCGAGAGTCCGAGATCTGCATATCCGGATAGCACATCGAGCTTCGATATTTTTATTACGCCATGCCAACCGCCCACCATCGCAGCTTCCGACGCGCGGCTTACGGCAGCCGGCGTCGAGGTCGCACACATCTCCCTTCACATGATCGAAAGTCGGGGGAGCAATCATCGCGGTGAATTTCTCCAGCGTCTTATCTCGGAGGCGAGTCTTCTCGCCGTAGCTGCCAAGAAGCAGAAAGTCCCAGGTTTAATTGAAAACAGCCGCAGGAGAAAATGCAGCTCGTCTTCAAAACTTTGCTGGAACAATTGTCTTTGAGCGTCGATCAGGTCGATTTGCGTGACGCACTGGCTAACGCGGTCGGCGCCTTCGACATTCGCGCATTCGCCTACCTGTCTCTGGTGCCTGATGGCGTCACAAAGCCGAGGCTGATATCGAACTATCATTCCAGCTGGACGTCGCACTACTTGCGCCACCAATATGAAAGGATCGACCCGGTCATAGGATGGGCAAGATACAGCGGATTTCCCTTCCGGTGGGGACCGGATTTCGGCTATGCCGGCATTTCAAAGCGACAGCAACAGCTTTTCGATGAGGCTGCCGAATTCGGCATCTGCTGCGGACTGACGATTCCACTTCTCGATCGCCGCGGTGGTGTCGCTGCGATGACCTTCGCGGCAGACAGGCTTGATCCGACTTTCCTGCGCATCGCCGAGCAATATGAACAGACGCTCGAGATTATGGCGACGTGCTTTCACATTGGCGTTCGCCGCAAGCTTTCGGGTGGTCTGGCGGTGGACGGCGTTTTGCTGACGCCCCGTGAGTACGAATGCCTGCAATGGACGGCGAAGGGCAAGTCCGCCTGGGAGATCGGCTGCATCTTGGGAATCAAGGAGCGCACGGCCGCTTTCCATCTGGACAATGCCAAGAAGAAGCTCGGCGTGCGCACCAAAAATCAGGCGGTGATGCTGCTGGCCTCCTCTCGATCATCAATTTTCTGAGGAACAGAATCCCTCTTTGATCCACCTGTGCAATTGCACAGGCAATCGCGGCATGAAGGTTCGCCTCCAATGGCAGGGTCATACCTGCGAGGAGACCATCATGATTGAACTTATTGCGCCCGGCTGGTACGGCGCCTTTGCCGACGAACTTCACGAAATGCACCGCCTGCGCTACCGCGTCTTCAAGGAACGGCTCGACTGGAACGTGCGCACCACCGGCGGCTTCGAGATCGATTCATTCGATTCCCTGGAACCGCACTATCTCGTGTTGCGCGATTCCGCCGGTCGCGTCGGGGGCGGCGTACGCCTTCTGCCCTCGACGGGGCCGACGATGCTGCGAGATGTCTTTTCGAGGCTATTGGAAGGGAGAGCGGCCCCCGAGGAACCGAGTGTCTGGGAAAGCAGCCGTTTCGCCCTTGATCTCCCACCGTCTGCACCGAAGGGCAGTGGGAGTATAGCTGTTGCCACGTATGAACTTCTCGCTGGCATGATCGAGTTCGGTTTGTCACGGCAACTCACCCATTTCGTCACGGTTACGGATTTGGGCATGGAGCGAATCCTGCGTCGTGCCGGATGGCCGCTGGTCGGGATAGGTAAGCCCCAGACAATCGGCACCACGCGCGCCGTTGCCGGCTTTTTGGATGTCTCAGAGGCGAGCCTTGCTGCGGTCCGCCACAATGCCGATCTTGGCGGTCCCGTGCTGTGGGCGCCTGTACTCTGCACGGGCGCCTGACATGGTTATGATAGATAATGACGCCGACGGGCCGGATTGGCAGGATGAGAAATCCTATCGCTATACGCGGCACCTGACGCAACGCGGCTGGGCCTGGGAATTCCTGCGGCGCAATCCGGCCTTCCAGCGTGACTTGAGGCACGCGCTTGAGCACGCAGAATTTGCAGAAAGGCGCTTCGGCATAGAAGTGGTGAGATCGTCGGCCGATCTGACGCGGTGGGGGCTCCTGTTCGCAAGCTCGTTGAGGCATGATGCGTTTGTGTTCTGGTGCTTCCGCCAATGCCCTCATGTTCTGCCGGTCATTGCGGAAAAGGCACTGTCGCCCGAAACGCTTTCGTTTGATCTCGTTGCCTTGCCATGTCGGGCGGCACTCGTGATCACGGCGGACGGTCGCCGGCATATCATGCTCCGAAATGCTCACCGGATTTACAACTGGTTGTGCAGGGCGCGGACGTTTTGCGCCCCGTTCGGCTTTCCGTCGACGCGATCTGGCCCGCCGATCGGATGAACAGCAGTTGAATGCGTTCGAATGCCTCAATGCTCTTCACGCGACCGGACAACTTCCCGACAGGCTGTTTCCGCCCGAGGCCCGCGCCAGCCGTCTGCGCTTTGTCATCCAGGCGCTTGACGGCTCGCTAGGCGGTGCATCGCACCGTCAAATCGCAAGGGCCCTGTTGGGCCGGCAACGCGTCCAGGTCGACTGGACGGATCCGCGCAACCACCTTCGCGATCGCATTCCCCGTGCTGTCCGGCGCGGTCACATGCTCATGGATCGTGGCTATCTGGATTTCCTCGCCTGAAAGTAATTGGAATAGCTCACCTGGGGCCGGTCAGCGCGCGAACAGTTCTTTGTATCCAGTCGTAACCATCCAGTTTGCCCGATCGAGATGGCTGCGAACCGCCATTCGGGCGCGCTCAGGTTCTCGCATCGGATCGATGCCGAGGACGAGCTGCGCCATCTCGTCTTCGCTGGCATCGTCGGCGGACGCGTCCAGGAGCCTCATATAGATCGTGAAGTGCTCGTTGTCGTAAGCGGTCAGACGGTCCGACCACGGGACTTCGTCTTGAACTTTGGGTTTCATCGCGACCTCCTGCGGTTCGGGTTTGTCGTCATCGGATAGGGCAAGACATCTCCTCGTTGGGCTAATCATATCGAATAGGAACGATCGTTCCTAGAACGATAGTTCCGGTTCTGGTCCCTATCTTGCCATGGACCTCAAGGAGGTCATGGCGATCAACATGCGTCGTTTGCGCCATGATCAGGACCTGACGCAGGAAGAATTGGCTGCCCGCACAGAGCTCAGCATGCGCTATGTTGGTTCGATCGAGCGTGCTCGGGTTTCCGCAAGCGTCAGTGTGCTTGGCCGGCTCGCAAAAGCGCTTGACGTTGATCCTTGTGAGTTGATTCGGCCGCCGCAGTAACAAAGGCGATCCGGCCCATCCCGGATTGCCGAAATCGATTTTGATGGCGCGCCAGTGAACTGAGCCCGCTTTCTTCGACATGGGTCTAGACCATTCGGCTTCGCTCCCTGGCGCAGCTTGCGTGACCTACAGCGCTGACCTTGAGCGATAGTCATCGTCAGATCGCATCCGGGAAGTCGCGAACTCTAACAGCAGGTAGTTCGGGCAAAGTCGATGCTCGTGCCAGTTGCTCCTAGTTTGTAGAGTATACTCCGTGGTGAAATCCTCAACAAGAGGGTGGCCTCTCGCGTATGGGAATCCGAGAGGTCTTTGCCCGCAATCTGCGTAGGCTTCGCGAGAAAAAGAAGCTCTCGCAGGAGGCGCTGGCACATGAAGCTGGTGTTGATCGAACCTACATCAGCGCTCTTGAGCGCAGTGTATATGCTGCTACCATCGACATGGTCGAGAAGCTCGCTACGGTGCTGGAGGTTGAGCCGGCAAGGATGCTCGATCCGCGATCGGAATAGACTTAATGCATCGTCTGATGCCGAGATCCTTCGATCGCCCGCCAACGCCGGCTGCTGGAACAGCTGATAGCGGCGCGCAAGAACAAGGGCTTAACCCAGGCCAAGGTTGCCGAAGCGCTTCGCTGCCCGCAGTCTTTCGTGGCCAAGTATGAGGGCGGTGAACGTCGCATGGAATTCATTGAGTTCCTCGACGTAGCCGAAGCGCTCGAAATCGACCCTTGCGGGGTTCTCGCACGTGTGCGTCGCTTGCGTGACCGATAGCTCGTGCTGTGCTTGGCTTGAGCGACCAACGTCATCGAAATCGCATCCCTGGATTTGCTGCCCTCGCGGCAGATGGTTCGGGCAAATCGATGACAATGTGGATTACATATTATAGTTGTTAAACTCAAGGCCCGTGATCCGCTGACCTCCGCGCATGGATATGCGCAAGCTGGTCGGACGAAATGCACGTAGGATCAGGGAGAAGACCGGCTTGACGCAGGAGCAGCTTGCCGAGATCTCCGGATTCAGCCAGCAGTACATCAGCGGGCTGGAGAAGGGCAAAAGGAACCCCACCATCGTGACGCTTTATGAACTGGCACAAGCCCTCCGTGTCAGCCACATCGATCTGGTGCGACCTGACTGACCAGGATTAAGCGCTATTTGGAAATGGCGCCGACGCGCCGCGGACATTTCGACCGCATCCGTCGTCTAGATGATGCTGCGCACACCCGGATAGGCGAAGAGGCACGACGTGCTGCCAGTCGCGCCGCCAGCTCTGAGTGATCGCCGGTTGTCGCCGGCCCAGTCCCGGGGCCTGAAGTCCTCCAGAGCCTTCAAGCCGGCTTGGCGTCCGCGCCCCGGCAGATGGCGCTGAGCGTCGGCACGACGGCTTTACGATCCTTCCGTGACACGAAATCAAGTTAATGGTGGATCGGGCACGTTAGCACTGTCGCCTGGGGAAAGGTGGCGCCGATCGCCTCCCTCTTGGCCAAGCAGTTCGCCAGCTTGCCGTCTTACCAGCACCTCGCCGATCTCGTCGCGTTCTTGTTTAGGCGTTGCAACAGATCCTTCAAAGAAATTCATGGAATATTTGCGACCGCAAATCGCCGTCAATGGTACGCTCACCACAATTTTCGAGTTCAGTGACGGCAGAAATCTAATGCGTTTTATGTTCCGCTGCCGAACAGCATTTGCGAAGAGCGCGAAATGACAAAGCCAGCAGGACGAGGGTTCGGTTCTTCTATTTGGCGTCGTGCTGGCCAATGATAATACTTATCGATCACCTAATGACAGCAGCACATCTTGTTCGCCTTCGGATCCTGGGCCTTTGCGCGCATGCCGACCTGACTGTCTGCGAACTAGCGGAGATTCTCGATTTTCGTCGGGAGCACGTTGCGCGACACGTCCGGATGCTCGCCAGAGCCGACTTTCTTTGCGGCAACGGACAACGTCCTTGGTCCTCATATCATCTCAATGCAGGGGGCAAGGACGGAGGGTTGGTTCAATTCTTGGTCGATCTCCTGCCCCGCGACGCGCGGGGGATCAGGGCCTCATGTTTGGATTCGCTTGCAACGAGACGGATACATTGATGTCCTTGCCGATCCAACTCGCCCATCGTTTGACGAAAGACAGGCAGAGATCCGGAAAACGGGACAGCTTGGCTGGCTGCGTCCAGACGTGAAATCTCAAGTGTCCGTACGCTACGAGGGTTTCCGCCCGGTGGCGCTGGATACCATAGTCCTGTTGACGCAGCATGACGAGGCGGTCTCACAAGCCACGGTCCGCGAAGGCGTCATTGAGGAGATCATAAAACCGGTCCTGCCGCCCGACTTGGATACGACGGGAACAGATTCCTGGGCAATCCAACCGGCCGGTTCGTGATCGGTGGGCCGCACGGCGACTGCGGGCTTACCGGGCGCAAGATCATCGTCGATACCTACGGCGGAATGGGGCGTCACGGCGGCGGCGCCTTTTCGGGCAAGGACCCATCCAAGGTTGACCGCTCGGCCGCCTATGCGGCGCGTTACGTCGCAAAGAATGTCGTTGCCAGCGGCCTTGCAGAGGTCTGCGAGATTCAGCTTGCTTACGCGATCGGCGTGGCCGCGCCGGTGTCTATCCTCGTCAATACTTTCGGAACTGCAAGATCGAGGAAAAAAGGATCGAGCGCCTTATTCTTGAGCTTCTCGATCTCCGACCGAAAGGCATCATCAAGATGCTTGATCTCTTACGCCCGATATACCGCAATACGGCGACATACGGACACTTCGGCCGTGAAGAGCCTGAGTTCACCTGGGAGAAGACGGACAGAGCCGACGACTTGCTGCGTGAAGCAGGACCGGCAGCTGCGTGAGGGCCGCTGGATCAAGCGCATGCGGCAACTCGCTAGACCGGCGCCCGGCCGGCATAGCAAAAAGCCGGTGGGGTAGTTCGCGGAGACATCATTGATGCCGAACTATGACGTGCTTTGTATCGGTAATGCCATCGTCGACATCCTCGCCCAGTGCGACGGCATTTCTGCAAACCAACGGCATCATCAAGGGCGCGATGAACCTGATCGACACGAGGCGCGCCGAACTGCTCTACAGCCGCATGGGCCCGGCCATCGAAGCCTCCGGCGGCAGCGCCGACAACACGGCGGCGGGCGTCGCGAGCTTCGGCGGCCGCGCTGCCTTCTTCGGCAAGGTCTCGAACAATGCGCTCGGCGAAATCTACGCCCATGACATCCATGCGCAGGGCGTCGCCTCTGACACCAAGCCGCTCAATGGCGAGCCACCGACGGCGCGCTCGATGATCTTCGTTACCCCAGACGGCGAGCGCTCGATGAACACCTATCTCGGCGCCTGCATCGAGCTCGGGCCGGAAGATGTCGAGGCCGACAAGGCGTCCGCTGCGGCGCTGGCCCAGATCCGCAAGGACTGCAACATCGCTGCCGTCACCCGCTCGGAAATGGGCTCGGTCATCGTGCGCGGCGACGAGACCGTCACCGTCGACGCGACCAAAATCCGGGAGCTGGTCGACACCACCGGCGCCGGCGACCTCTATGCCGCCGGCTTCCTCTACGGCTACACGCAAGGGCGGCGCAGCCTGAAGCATTGCGGCGATCTCGGCTCGCTGGCGGCCGGGCTGGTGATCCAGCAGATCGGGCCAAGGCCGCGGCATAATTTACGCCACGAGGCTGAGCAGGCAGGGTTGATCTAGCCGGGCGACTCAACGACAAGCTGCCCGTCTCCCCTCCTGCAGGCTGTGCGGGGAAAGTGCGCGTAAATCGAAATTTTGTATGCGCATCCGCGTGAGACGGCAGCCCGCGGCATGTCACGATCGAAAAGGTTGATTGTGGTGTCGCCCTCCAGTGCGAACCCCCTGCCGTGCGATATGGGAAGCGTACCGATCGCCAGCTCGACATGTCGCACATATTGCTCACCCGCCATCGTCGACCTCGTGTGGCAACAGGTCGGCCGGAATAGGAATGCGATAGAGCGGGTAAGCGGCCAACTGGTGAATTGACATGAACGCATCGCCCGATTGAGGTTATCCTGCCGAGAGCGCAATGCGTTGTTCAAGCAAGTCGAGACGATCATGGGCAAATACAAAGACCATTCGTCAGCCACGCCGGCATCGCCATGACGATGACACGATTTCTTTGCGGAACAGTCTTCCGAGCCATCTACTTTCAGCGTTCGTCGAACGTAACCGCGGACCTTGTCGACGCCGAAGTGATGTGGTTCAACACCAGCAAGGGTTTTGGCTTTGTCAAATTGCCGGAGGGCATCGAGGCCTATCTGCACATCCGGGTACTTGAGGCGGCGGGAGCCGCGGCGTTTACGAGGAAAACACGTCCAAGGTCACAACGGAAGAAAGCCCCAAGAGGTCACCAGGTCTCGGGAGTGCTGTAGGTCGGCGATCAAACCGCGAGAGTTGCGCTGGAAAGTCCACCGCCGGGACGGGTGCCCAGTTGGAGAGCGAGGGCACCTTTAAGTGGTACAATCCCCCAAAAGGGCTTCGGCTTGATTGCTCCTGAAAACGGTGAGAGCGACATTTTCGTTCATGCCCCGCGCTGACCCGCTCAGGACTCGGCATGCTGAGGGAGGGTCAGAAGGTGTTTGTTCAATGCGGGCAGGGCAGGAAAGGCCTGGACGTTCGGGGAATTCGCCTCGCTAAAATGCGATGGTCCTGGGACCGAAATCGCGCCTCAGACAAAGAAAAGCCCGCTGCCGGGAGGAGGTGGCAGCGGGCTCTATTTCGAATGAGACGCGGGAGGAGGTGCGCCCCATTCAGCGTCGGCACCACATCTGGGAGGAGTAGATGGCCGACAACATGATCATACCGATAGCTGCGGATATTGCAATGCACAAATTTTATATCGCAAGTGCGAAATGATGCCGGATCCGCTCGATCGATCCTGACAAAGTGCGGTCAGGCTGCGGCTTTCTTGCGGGCACGCTTGGCAGGTGCCGGCGCTCCCGGTTCCTTCGGCTTGCGGCCCAGACCCATGGTCTTGGCCAATGCCGAGCGCGCCGCACCGTAGTTCGGCGCCACCATGGGATAGTCCGCCGGCAGCCCCCATTTCGCGCGATATTCGTCGGGCGTAAGGCCATAGTGGGTAGCCAGGTGACGCTTGAGCGACTTGAACTTCTTGCCGTCGTCAAGGCTGACAATGTAATCGGGTGTAACCGATTTTCTGATCGGTACGGCAGGCTTGAGAGCTTCCGACTTTTCTGGTGCGGTACCACCAGTAGTGCCTTTCAATGCGATGTGGATCTGGCCGATAAGCCCAGGCAGTTCACCGACGGGAACCGGATTATTCGAAACATAGGCTGAGACGACATGGGCGGAGTTCGATGAGGTTGTCAGCTTTCGTCTCAGCTTCTTCGGTCATGAAAACGCTCCTGCGGGCTTAGATTAGGCGGTGCAGAATCAATTCATAGCTTAATAGTGACGACCGCGTTTGATAGCAACCAAGCCATTGCACGATCTGCTGGCGGATCGCTACACACCCGGCCGCAGCCGCGGATCTTCTTCTTGAACCGTCATCGCCCTGACAACACACTGTGCCATGGTCGCCGCGTCGGTGCGGCGCCTCTTCCCGCAAATCGGCTATTTGGAAGGTTGGAGGAACGAATGAACGCTGAGGCTTTCAGCAGCCCCCTTTTCGTGAAGCGCGCTACGCACATCATCCAAGAGATTGCCGGCCTTGCGGATGCAATCGATTTTCTCAATGAATGGCCGGAAGATCGCAGAGACCTGATCCACGAAGCCGCCCTCAGGGCATGCTACGATGCATACGATGGGCGCAAGCCGGTAAGCACGGCGCGCAATGCCTTTTTCGGCTTTGCGAAGCGGGTCGCCATATTGGAAGATCCAACCTCCGCGATGCAGTGGATCGCCGCCTGCAGATCGGGCAGTGGAAAAGTGCAGGTGTAGACTTCGACGACGTGTTTGAGACTGGCGCGAGGCGCGTCAAAGAGTGCAGTATGTCCAGGTTTCAGCTAGACCACGCGAATGAGAAGCAGTTCCTCACCACCGACTACAAAACCGCAGATCGCACGCAACCCTGACCATGGCCAGACGCAGCTCATGGCGATCGCTTGGTCGCCAATGGCCAGGTTCGGCGGTGCAGATGCAGCGGTCGGGTTCGGCTGAGTATAGCGCGACGATCAGGATGAGACGCGCGCGACAATCTGGATGAGACTCTCAGAGCGCGGTCACGGGCAAATTATC
>NZ_JBVVQE010000092.1:0-23255 GCF_055811435.1 Mesorhizobium sp. WSM4837 | reverse complement strand
CGCCCGCCGCGCCGCGGGGCCCCCCCCCCCCAACCCCCCCCCCCCCCCCCGCGCGGGCGCGCCCCCCCCCCCCCCCCGCTTCGCGCGGGGCGAGGAACCCAAGTTCTGGCCGGCAGGCCATGCCTTTCGGTGGGGGGCGAGGAACCAAGGTCGTACCTCAGCCCCACTTCATCTCGCCGGTGGCGACCTTGGAGCCGATGTCGAGCGCAACGCCCATGCCGAGGCCGGGGAAGCGGGCCTCCATGGCGGTCTTGAGCGCGGCCGCGTCCTTGGCCTTGGCCAGTTCTTCCTCGAAGGCGATGAGATAGGTTTTGGTGTGCTCGACGCCCGAAAGGTCGGTGGCGGCCTGCGGCGTCATGTGGCCGGGCACGACGATTTCAGGCTTGGCGGCAACAATCTTTTCGAGATTGGCGAGCCAGGCGGCGCGCTGTTCCTTGCCCGACGTGTCGGCGGTCCAGACATGCACGCCCGAAAAAATCATCACCCCGCCGAACACCGCATTCAGCGACGGCACCGAGAGATAGCGCCGATTGGCAAGGCCTTCGGCATCGACGATCTCGATGGTCTCGCCATCGACGGTGAGCCTCTTGCCGTCGAAGACTTCGGGGATGACGACATCGGCGAGCGCCTGCGGGCCATTCTCCTTGAGCTGCGGCCCCCAGACGGCGATTTTCTTGTCGACGCTGCCGTTGATGGCGGCCACCGTCTCGGCAGCGGCGATCACCCGTGCCTGCGGAAAAACCTGCTTGATCGGCTTGAGGCCGAAATAATAGTCCGGGTCGGACTGGCTGACATAGATGGTGGTGAGCGTCTTGCCGGTCGCCTTGATCGCCTCGGCCACGGCCTGGCCGTCGGAATAGGTGAAACCGCCGTCGATCAGCAGCGCCTCGGAGGCGCCGGTGATCAGCACCGGGGCGCGAAAGAAGCCGTCTTCGCCAGCCGGAAAATGTTTCCAGGAAAGCCCTGCGGCTGCACGGCCAAGTCCGGCGGGAGCGAAGATGGCAGCGGCGCCGGCGGCGAGGGTGGTTTTCATGATGGCTCTCCGTGTGAACATGGATCTCTCCTGGGCTTGAGAATGCGGAATTCGGGCGGGCGCATCTTCCGGCGCAGCCTCGATGCCGGGAAGATGGCAGAGGCGGAATGCGTATTGAAGGCCAACAAAATAGACGTAATGTATGCTATTGCCTGACAATGAGGTCGCATTAGCCATGAGCCGCGCATGAACCTGAACCGGCTGGCCTATTTCGCTGCGGTGGTCGATGCCGGCTCGTTCACGCGGGCCGCCGAGCGGCTGGGCATAACCAAGGCGGTCGTCAGCCAGCAGGTGGCGCGGCTGGAGCGTGATGTCGGAACGACGCTGCTGATCCGCACGACGCGGCGCGTCCATCCGACCGAGGCCGGCCGGACATTCCATGCCCGCTGCCTGCAGGTTCTGCAGCAGGCCGAGGATGCCTTCGACGAGCTCGCGCAGGCGGCCGCCGAGCCGACCGGCACGCTGCGCATCGCGGCGCCCAACGATTACGGCACCTCGGCGGTGGTGCCGGTGGTCGCCGCATTCAGCACCCGCTATGCCGCCTGCCGGGTCGAGCTGACGCTGGGCGACGACACTATCGACCTGGCGTCCGGTGGAATGGACGTGGCGATCCGCGTCGGCTGGCTGGCCGATTCCAGCCTGCAGGCACGACGCATCGGCACATTTAGGCAATTCATGGTGTGCGGCGCCGGGTTCGCCGGGCGCTTCCAGGCCGGCGAACCGCAAGACCTGGCCGGGCTGCCCTTCGTCGCCAACATGGCGCTGCGCGAACCGCTGCTATGGCAATTTTCGCGCGGCGACGCCGAGCAGACCGTGCGCATGCAGGCAACGATCGCCATCGACGCGACGCCGGCAGTGCTGGCGGCCGTCCGCGCCGGTGCCGGCCTGTCGGTGCTGCCGGATTTTTTGGTGCGGGATGAGTTGGCCACGGGCCGGCTCGTCCAGGTCCTGCCCGAGTGGCAGCTGCCCTCCGGAGGCATCTACACAGTCTACCCCGCCGCGAGGTTCCGGCCGCCCAAGGTGACCAGGTTTGTCGAGATCCTTGTTGCGGCTGAGCAGAACGTGGCGTCAGGCGGGCAGGGGCGCCGAGGCTGAAGCTGCCGATCTCCCCCCTTGTGGGGGAGATGGCCGGCAGGCCAGAGGGGGGCGCTGTCCCGCCAACCTATCAGTCGATTGCATAGCGTAACCGCGCAAGTTCCCAGCCCATCATAGTTTGCCCTACTGCAGCTTGAACGCTGACTTCGTGAACACGATCTCGGTGCTGACTTGCGCCTTGGTCAAAGTGCCAGTCAATGTGGCCGGCAGGGTAGGACGTGGGTGCAAATCAGGAAGACAGTTTGCCCTCGGACGTGCCCTTTCACAATGCTGCCGGGCTCTAGCTTTTATCCTTTTAGTCGGCAGCTTCTCGCGGTATAATTAGATTTTCCTAAAATAAAAGTTTGAAAACGGAAAACCCTCCGTCTTTGGCGGGGCAACCTATGGGAGGCTCGCATGCTTAGCGGTTTTGGCAAGGCCTGTGCGGTAATCCTTTTTTCAGGGAACTGCGCTTTCGCCCAATCAGATTTGATAGAACCAGAGGCTGGAACGTGGAAGACGTGGGTAATCACGTCTGGCGAGGACTTCCGAGTCCCGCCGCCGCCTGACGCCTCCGCCGCAGCAGCCGAATTGGCACAGATGCGGGATCTCTTGGCGCAAAAGGATCCGGCTGCCGCCGACAAAATCACCTTCTGGGACGCCGGCTCGCCTGGGTACCGATGGATCGATCTGGTCAACAATCGCCTTCTCGAAAACCAGCAGATTCCAAATGCGCACCGCGTCTACTCCTATTTGACGATGGCGATGTACGACGCCACCATTGCTGCCTGGGACGCGAAGTACTTCTACAATCGGCCGCGCCCGAGCGAGGCGGACGCGACACTGGCGACTGCGCTGCCGCCGCCGCGGAGTCCCTCCTATCCGTCCGAGCATGCCGCAGCCGCCGGAGCTGCCGCGACCGTTCTTGCTTATTTCTTTCCCGAAGAGACATCGTCGTTCAAGGCAATGGCCGAAGAAGCGGCACAGTCGCGTGTCCTTGCCGGTGTCCAGTTCCCAAGCGATTCTTCCGCCGGCCTGGAGTTGGGGCGCAGGGTCGCAGAGCAGGTGATTGCGCGGGCAAAGGCCGATGGCTCCGATGCAGCGTGGAGCGGCACTGTTCCGACCGGGCCGTGCATGTGGGTCGGGACCAAACCCGCCAATGCAAACATGCCAAACTGGAAGCCGATCGTGCTGGCTGCACCCGATGAATTCAGGCCGCCGGCGCCGCCCGACTGCCAGTCCCCGGCCGTAAAGGCCGAGATGGATGCAATCCGACAGTCTGAACGAAAATTCCCTAACAGCTACAAAGCGTTCTACTGGCAAAGCCCATCCGGCCTGTTCACCGACTGGTATGACTATGCCAGCAAGTGGATGTTCGAGGACAAGACGGATACGAACCCGCCGCGTGCCGCGCGGGCTTACGCCATGCTCGCAACGGTCTATTACGACGCCTTCATTGCAAGCAACGACGGGAAGTACGCCTATTGGTATCTGCGGCCCAACATGCTTGACGCGAGCATCACCCCGCTGTTCGCGGTGCCAGCTCATCCCAGTTATCCGTCGAACCACTCCGCGCTCTCGACTGCCCGATGCGAGGTCCTGGCGTACCTGTTTCCCGGCCATGCAGAGTTCATCCGGGCGGTTGGCAAAGAGGCGGGTGATTCCCGCGTCTGGGCAGGCATCCACTATGAAATGGACAACCGGGCCGGCGCCGCGCTCGGTAAAGCGGTCGCGGGGAAATTTATCGAGCGGGCAAAAACCGACGGGGCGGACTAGGGGAAGGAAGGAGGCCCTCTTTTGATGCCATGGGTGCTATTCGCAAATGGTCGAGACGGCAGTTGGCCGAGAGCCGCGAGTTGTCGCCGGCTTCTGACTCTGGGATTTTAAGGACATGGACGAGGCGGTCGCCTGGGTGAAGCGCTGCCCCAATCCCATGCCGGGACCGAGCAAGATCGAAATCCGGCCGCTGAACGAGATGGCTGATTTGCAATGACACTCTGACGCCGGAGGTCACGGAAATCCATGACCGGACGGGCGAAAAGCTCAGCGGCATTGGAAAGGGAGGGCCGAACATGGCTTCTGTCGCGCGGGTCACCACATGGACGACCAGCACGAAGTGCTGTGGTGCGCTGCAACTATGGATTTTCAGAGAGCTGCAGCGAGCGTTTCCAGTAGATTTGTGCGGTGTGCGGACATATCCTGCAACTTTAGGAACGAATGCGGGAGGACCATCATGCCAAAGAAGGACGTAAGCTTTTCTCGACGCACGTTTCTCGGCGGCAGCGCCCTGGCGCTTGCCAGCGGCACGATTTCGATGCCGTTCGTGCGGACCGCGCGCGCCCAGGCGGCGACTTTCAAGGCCGGCGTCATCACGTCTCTGTCGGGCGAGAATATTTCGGGCGGCAATTTGACCAAGAACGGTTACGATCTCTGGGCCGAAGCGGCCAACGAGAAGGGCGGCGTCGAGGTCGGCGGCGAGCGTTTCATGGTCGAGATGTTCTATGGCGACGACCAGAGCAATCCGGCCACCGGCGCCGACGCCGCCGAACGGCTGATCGTGCAGAACGAGGTCGATTTCCTGCTCGGCCCCTACACCAGTGGCTCGACAATCGCCGTTCAGCCGATCTGCCAGAAATACCAGGTGCCGATGATTTCGGGCTCGGCCGAGTCGCCCAATGTCTGGTTGGCCAAGCCCGAATTCAATTTCGGCATCATCCCTTCCGTCGACACGACATCCGGCCAGTCGCTGGGCGTGCTGGTGGCGCTGTCAAACCCGAAGGCGAAGACGATCGCGGTGATCGGCGTCAACGAACCCTTTTCGAAGGAGACCGGCGAAGGCTTCCAGCGCGGCGCCAAGGAAGCGGGGCTCGAAGTCGTCGCCTACGAGCTCGTTCCAGCTTCCGGCGATCTCACCCCCGTAATGTCCAAAATCGCCGCCCTCAACCCTGACATCGTCGCGGTGGGCGGGCATGAAGAGCCGCTGATAAATGTGATCAAGACGTCGAAATCGCTGAATTATCGGCCGAAGGCCTTGATCATGCATTACGGCGTGACCAATCCGGCCTTCGCCGAAGCGCTCGGCGCCGATGCGAACGGCACCTCCGGCGTCGCCGTATGGCTGCCTACGGTGCCCTACAAGGACGACCTGTTCGGCACCGCACAGGACTATGTCGCGCGGGCCCAGGCAAAGTTCGGCCATGAGCCCGACTACACGGAAGCCGCCTGCTCGGCCAGCGGCCTCGTCTTCGCCGACGCCGCCAAGCGACTGGGCAAGAAGCCTTCGCTCACCCCCGAGGACCGCGTCGCCCTCAAGGACGCCATCGCCGACACCGACATCACGACTTTCTACGGACCGATCAAGTTCGAGAAAGAAGGCGACCACTATCACGACAACATCCAGCCGGTGCCAGTCATGATCCAGATCCAGGATGGAAAGACCGTCGCTGTCGGCCCGAAGGAAGCGGCCGCGGCCGAGTTCATCTACCCGTTGCCGGCCTGGAAATAATCGCGATTTGAGGCCGGGCGGAGTCGCTATTCGCCGTCGCCTGCTACGCCAGCGGGCAGCATGATGACGGCCGGCTCTTCCAAAGGCCAGGATGTAGGTTGGGCTTTATACTGCGGGCGTCTATTCACACTCGCGCCAAAAGCATGTTGCGGACTTTTTGGACTGACGGACAGGTTTGCCATTGGATCTTTTTCTTCAAACCCTGCTCAACGGCCTACTGATAGGCGGTGTCATCGCCACGTTTTCGATCGCCTTCCAACTGATCTTCGGCGTGCTCCATGTCATCGACTTTGCGGTCGGCGCGTGGGTCGTGCTCGGCGGCTACTTCGCCTACTACATGGCGGCCTTTCTCGGCATAGACGGGTTCCTCGCCATGCCGATGGCCTTCGTCCTGTTCGGCGCGATCGGCTATCTCATGGGGCCGATGATCTACAATGTTCGAAACAGCCGCACGGCGCGACCCGAACTGATGGCGCTTGCGCTGACCTTCGGCATCTTCACCTTGCTGCGCGGCGGAATGCTGACCGTCTGGGGTTTCAATACGCATAGCGTGCCGACGGCGCTTAGCGGTCACAGCATCATGATCGGCCCGGTCACGGTGCCCCTGATCCGGGTGGCGGCGGCGGCGTTCGCGGTACTCATCGCCGGCGGGCTGTTTTTCTTTCTCTTTCGCACGCGCTACGGGCTGGCGATCCGGGCGACGGCCGAAAATCGCCAGAACGCCGCCTTGATGGGGGTCAACATCCGGCGTCTCAGCGCCAATGTTTACGGGCTCTACGCGGGGATCACGGCGATGTCGGGCGTTCTGATGGGAGGCATCTATTCGGTCAATCCGGAGATCGGCCTGCGCTATACGCTGTTCGCCTTCTTCGTCGCCGTGCTGGCAGGGCTGGGCTCGCTGGGCGGCGCGCTTGTGGCGGCCCTGCTTCTGGGCGTCATCGAAGCCTTTGTCGCGACTTATGGCGGAGCCAGCTACTCGCATCTCGCGATCTTCGCAACGCTCTTCCTTGTCCTGTTGATTTCCCCGCGCGGCATCCTGCGGCGCGGACTGTGAGATGGCCCAGACCATGAAAAATCGTTGGGCCGGCCCGCTTCTCCTCGTCGTCATCCTCGTCGTGCTGGCGTTGCTGCCGGTGCTGGTCAACAATTACTGGCTGCGCATCGCCACCGGCGCGCTGATGTGGGCGGGGCTCGCCTGTTCCTGGAACATGCTAGGCGGCTATGCCGGCTACATCAATTTCGGCCATTCGGCCTTCTTCGGCATCGGCGCCTACGCCACCGCCATCCTGATGGGCGCGGATTTCGCAGTGCCGTTCCTCGCCACCATTCCCATCGGCATGATCGTCACAGCCCTGTTTGCGGTCGTCATCGGCGCGCCGACATTGCGGCTGCGCGGCGCTTATTTCGCCATCGCCACCTGGGCCTTCGCCGAAGTGCTCATGCAGTTCGCCACCGTCGTCGATTTCACCGGCGGAACCGGCGGTATCGGCCTGCCTCCCTTCCTCAACGAGCGCTTCTTCTATTTCGCCATGTTCGCGGCCGCCGTCCTGACCTATTTCCTCACCTGGTTGCTGTTCGAGCGCTCCCGCTTCGGCTTGAAGGTCAAGGCCTTACGGGATCACGAACCGGCGGCCGAAGCCATGGGCATCAACACCTCGCTGGTCAAGTTGCAGACCTTCGTGCTCAGCGCCGTCGTCGCCTCCGTGTTCGGCAGTATTTTCGCCTACTGGGTGACCTTCATCAATCCAAAGAGCGTGTTCGGCGGCGACATCACCGACCAGATGGTCGTCATGGTCCTGCTCGGCGGGCTCGGCAGCCTGTGGGGGCCGGCCATCGGCGGCGTCGCGCTGTTCTTCGTCAACCGGCTTATCTGGATGTACTATGGCGATACCGCCTTCTATATCGCCATTCTCGGCGCCGCCATCATCCTGGTGGTGCTGTTCCTGCCCAACGGCATCGCCGGCCTGTTTGCGCGGCGAAGCGGGAAATCAGGCAGCGTGCTCGACACGGTGCTCGGACGCCTGCTCGGCTCCCGCCAGGGAGGACGCTCGTGAGCATGACGGCGCAAGCGCCCGCGCCAGGCGACCAGCCCATCCTCTTCGTTCGCGACGTGCACAAGCATTTCGGCGGCATCCAGGCAGCCGCCGGCGTCGACCTGGAGGTCGGACGCGGCGAGATCGCCGGCCTCATCGGCCCCAACGGCTCGGGCAAATCGACCCTGTTCAACCTCGTGGCCGGCATGGAGACGCCCGATCGCGGGCAGATCCTGTTCGACGGCCATGAGATCGGCGGCAAAAAGGCCTATACGATAGCCCGTCTCGGCCTCGCGCGCACCTTTCAGATCCCGGCGTTGTTCGAGAACATGACAGTCAGCGGGAACCTTCTGGCCGCGGCTGCCGAGGGTCATTGGGATGGCGCGCAACAGCGGGCGGACGAGACGCTGGCGCTGCTGCATCTCGAACCGGTCGCCAACAACCGCGCGTCCGACTTGTCCGGCGGCCAGCAGAAACTGCTCGAATTCGGCCGCGTGATCATGCGCCAGGCATCCCTCATCCTGCTCGACGAGGTGACGGCCGGCGTCCACCCCAACATCCGCAAGATCATCTTGGAAGCGATCGCCAGGCTGCGCGAGCAGGGAACCAGCTTCTTCGTCATCGAGCATGACATGGAAATGGTGCGCAATGTCTGCGACCGCATCATCGTCATGGATTCGGGGCGGGTGGTGACCAGCGGCGCGTTCGAGGACATCGTGCAAAATTCCGAAGTCATGCAGACCTATCTAGGGCGTCCGCAATGAGCACGTTGGTCGCAGACAGCGTCGTTGCGGGCTACGGCAAGCAGGAGATCGTCCATGGCGTCTCCCTTGTCGCGGAAGCCGGCAAGATCACCTGCATCTTCGGCCCCAATGGCTGCGGCAAGTCGACCTTGCTGAAAGCGATCGCCGGCGCGCTGCCGGTATGGGGCGGCACAATCGGGCTCGGCGGCGAAACGATCAGCAATTTGCCGGTCCATGAAGTCGTGCGCCAGGGCCTGGTACTGATGCCGCAGGGCGGCGGCGTGTTTCCACGGCTGACGGTGATGGAAAATCTGCGCATGGGCGGCTACGCCATTGCCGACCGGAAGCTGGTGGACAGGCGCATCGAGGCTCTGGTCGACCAATATCCATCGCTGGCGCGGCGGCGCAAGACCACGGCCGGAGCCCTTTCGGGCGGCGAACAGGCGATGCTGGCGCTGGCGCGCGCGCTGGTGTCGGAACCGCGTTTCATCCTGCTCGACGAACCGTCCGCCGGCCTTTCGCCGGCCATGGTGAGCGAGACGCTGGAGCGCATCAAGGTGCTGACCGCGCGTGGCATCGGCATTCTCATGGTCGAGCAGAATATTCGCGAGGCCATGCCGATCGCCGACCGGCTCTATATCCTGGCCGCCGGAGAAAAGCGCTTCGAAGGCACGCCCGGAGATGTCCGCAACGACCGACAGATCATGGACATCTATATGGGCGGCGCCTGATGCCGCTTGGCACTTTATAGGTACTGCAAACTGTGTCGTGAATTGTCCAACCGAGCCGCTGTCACAGTCTCGCGGTAGCCTACCGAGGCTGTGGCAGGCCCTGATGGCGCGCGAGCGCGACGGCGGCGGCCCCTGCCGTGGCGGATGTCCAGGAAAGCCGAGCATGGCAAGCGAGCGCAGCGCCTCTCGCAGTAGCGGTCGCGACACGCCTAGCCGCAGCGAAAGCTCGCGCTCCGCCGGGCTTCAGCGAGCCGTCCAGTAGCGCGTCGTAGGCTGAAGCTGCCGATCTCCCCCTTGTGGGGGAGATGGCCGGCAGGCCAGAGGGGGCTCTGTCCCGCCAACCTAAATCGCAACTGCGCCGTTACGGCAGCTAAAACTCAAATGCTTGCGTTCTTTCGCGCCCCCTCTGCCCTGCCGGGCATCTCCCCCACGAGTTCCCCACGAGTGGGGAGATTGGCCGACATCGGCGCTCGCTCATCACGACTTCGCAACCACAGCCGCATACTCGAGCGCCACCACGCCGTTGCTGAATTGCGTGGCCGAGATCAGCTCGAGCGGCACCTGCTCGCGGGACGGGAACAGCGGCTTGCCCTGGCCGACGGCGCTGGGGTAGCTGAGCAACCTGACGCGGTCGACCAGGTTATGGCGCAGCAATTCCTGCGCGACGCTGAGGCTGCCATGCACATAGATGTTGCCGCCGCTGCCTTGCTTTAGTTGCCTGACCGCTTGCGGCAATGCGCCCTTCAGCAGCTCGGCCGGTTTCCAGTCGAGCGCCTTCAAGCTCGTCGACGCGACATATTTCGGCAGCGCGTTGAACCGGTCGGCGAAATCTCCGGTTTCCTTGGGCCATGAGCCGGCAAAAATCTCATAGGTCGTGCGCCCCAAAAGCATGGCGCCGCTGTCGGCAAGCTCATCCTCCTTGAACCTTTGCATTTCATCGTTCCAGGTCACGCCAGGCAGCCTCTCGACCTCGGCGATGCCATCGACGCTGATGAATTCGGTGACGATGAGTTTTCGCATGGCGCTCTCCTTCTGTCACAGGCCTTTCGCGACACGTTCCGTGAAAATAGCGCGGTCGCTTGTTAGGGGCTTTCCCTATTCGCCTCCAAAGGACCGATACCATGGGGAAAAGCTTCTCCGACCTGGACTAAGTTCCCAAGATCGGATTGGTGTTACATCTGACGCAGATATTCCCAAAGAACGCATTGCAGGAAGCTCATGGGATTCGGGGTCTTCATTCACCGCCCAGATTCGATCTACAACGACCGCCCCGCAGAGCAATAGCAGTTTCCTCGCCCGTATCTACGTCGTGTCGAAGCATGCGTGGGTGACTGGATCATTTACTACGAGCCTAGCAAGGTATCCGATACCCGTGGCTATTACGCGGTAGCCAAAGTCCAACAGGTCATTCCCGATCCTGTGACGCCTGATATGTATCTCGCTCTGATTGAGCTCGGAACCTATCTCGATTTCGTCAATCCTGTCCCGTTCAACGGAACTGACGGTCTCGTTGAACGAGGCTTGCTCAACGACCAAGAGCGGATTTCCGGTCGCGCCCAATCGGCCGTCCGGCCGATCAGTCCAAGCGACTTCAACCGCATTATCGATTTGGGCCTGGAGACGAATGAGTTGTTGCTACCGCGCGTTGATGAGACCGGTACATCTGCTGGCTTTCAGGATGAGCAGGCGCCATTCGAATTCGAGCAGAGCCGTGATCGCGTAAGCTACATCGAATCGCGAATTGTGCGGGATCGCATTTTTCGTCGCATCGTCTTGCGCGCCTATGATAAGCGGTGCGCGATCACGGGACTGAAGTTGATCAATGGCGGCGGCCGGGCCGAAGTTTCCGCCGCCCATATTCGACCGGTCGAAGCGAACGGCCCGGATGTCATCAACAATGGGATCGCACTGTCTGGTACAGCACACTGGATGTTCGATCGCGGATTGATCAGCCTATCCGATGACTTGGAAATTCTGATCTCGCGACAGGTCAACGACCTCGACAGCGTGCAGGCATTCATAAACAAGACCCGTCGCGCGCTTCCGCCTCGCCGACAGTTTGAACGCCCGCATGCTCATTTCCTGCAATGGCACCGCGACCACTGCTTCAAGCAGTGAGGCGCGTCGCCGGACACCCGACCTCAGTCGACCCGATGTTCGGCGCCGCGCAACTGATGATGCGGTCGATCATTGCCAACAAGGTGAGGCAGTGTCAGCTCGATCATCTTGATCCGCCCGGCGGTGTCGAAATACCGCTTGCTCCATTTCATGAAGATCGATGCCTTGCTGGCCGAAACGGCTGACATTATGAACGAGCTAAAGCGGGAAGGTGGTCGGTGCAGGGGTGCGCCTCGCGAAGGGGAGAGTTGGAACTGTCGCTTTTGACCCGTTCGAGACCTTCATTCTCGGCGTTGCGAATGGCAGCAACGCGCCCAATGTCGGCCATTGAGGTGATCTTTGCTGTTGCCCGATAGCAGACGTTGCCGGCGATTACTCTGGACATCGTAGTTGCGCCAATTCCGGACGTTGATCAGGCTTCTCCGTTGCAGACATTCGAGCTACGGCTGGAGCTACCGAAGCCAGCCGTTGCTACCAAGCTTGGGTGATCCTCCCACGCGTCGACGCGAGTGAAGGGCGGCCTCGTTTCAAACTGGCTCCACGATAATCTCCGGGCAGGCCACGACATTGAATTAGAAGGGCCTGTCGGAGGTTTCAACTTCGACGATCTACCATGCGAGAAGCCGCTTTTCCTTTCGGGCGGCAGCGGCATCACTCCCGTTATGTCGATGGTGCGGGCGCTAACCGACCGGGCATCTGGCCATGACATCCGTTTCATTCACTGCGCTCGGACGCCGGACGACATCGCCTTCCGCTCCGAGTTGGAGGCGCTCGCCGCGCGATTCTCCAATGTCGATGTAAGTTTCATCTGCAGCCAGGAAGGTTCGGCGTGGCAGGGCCCTAAGGGTCGGATCGACGGCCCCATGCTCTTGCGGCTGGTTCCGGACCTTCACCACGCACGTCTTACGTTTGCGGCCCCGAGCCGTTTATGCAGACGGTTCGGGCCTGCTTCGCGGAGATCGGCACGCACTCTCGCAGTATCATGAGGAAAGTTTCGGGGGCGCGGTGGGCAATTCCATGCCTCCGCAATCGGCTGTCGCTGGCCCAACGCGCGTCCGCTTCGCCCGGTCTGGCGTGGAGCACCTGTGTGCGCCTGGAGAGACTCTGCTCGATGCGGCGCACAATTGTCACTTCTACATCACCAAATTGTGCAGACGGTGAGCTGGCTACACCTTGCACACAGCGAACGAGCAGGTCGGCTATGCGACCTGTCGAACGCGGTTGCCGTATGTCAGCGAACCCTTCTCGCCAAAGACTCGACGGGTCTCAAGGATTGGACGCTCCTGGAGAGCCACTCGCAAGTATGAAGGACGCTCACGCCAATCATTTCGAGATGGATTTTGCCCAGCGGGAGTTCATTCAATGTGTCGTCGATCTCGGCACTATGTGTCGGATCAAGCTCTCCATGAATTCTCAATGTCCTGAATGCCGCTTCAGGAACGCCCGACCGATCTCGGATTTCATCGACACGCTGCTTGGAAGGAGGAAATGCTTCGAGAACTGTGATGTATCCCATCAGCATGATCGGGTGGTGATGGTTCAGCCAGTAATATTGCGAGCCAACGAGATTGGCCAACTGGGGCGAGGGCACAATCGAAAGCGCACAGTCCACATCGTAACCTGCTGAAGCAAGATCCTCGAGCGCCCAAGCATCGTGGTCCCGCTCATCTTCGATATGGCCGAGATAATAAGCACCCAACCTTCTCGCCAAAGGATCCGTTGCCGCCAGCTTTTCACAGACTTCAGCCCCACGGCCCATCAACGGGACTGAGGCCCGCATCAGCTGGTGAAGCAAGACAAGGTAGGGTGGGACGACCTGTTCCAGCGGATCGTGGCTCCACAGCTTCTCGAACGCAGCCTCGAGCGGGCCGATACAGAGAGCGACTTTGGTCCTGACGCTTTCACTGTTGGCGATGGACATACTTACAACCTTCATGAGAGGACATAACGAACTGAGCGCTCATGAGCCGAGGGGGCCAAGCCGTCGAACTCCCGGCAAACTCCCTCCGATTCGCCTTGGCGTTCTGAGATGTGACCCATTCTGCTGGAACTCGGGTGCACATTCAACTCGTCACTTCGGACGTCATCAGCGTCACTACTGTCGGCCACGACGACACCTGCCCCTGAACGAGAATCCTCCGCAGCGCTCAGGCAATTCAGATGTATTATGACCTGCTAATAATGACTGGACAGTTCCAGGAGACCAATTACAATAGCGCTCGATATCTTCGCATTGCTGCTTCACAGACTGTTTCCAGATCGCGAGATTCAGGGGGAACCGATGCCGGATTTTGCAAAGAATTTCCAAAGCTTGAAAGACAGCGGGGTAATCCCCGACATCCAAGAGAACATGTTGCCGCCGAATGTTCACGATGTGATTTCGAACTTGAGTCCTGATGAAATAACGGTTCTTAAAAAGATCGCGGAAAGCACCGGGTCTCATCTCACCTTACACAACAAAGATTACCATTTCGCAGTTTGCGGCTTGTAAGAAGGCTGAGGCACTGACGTCCCGGCTTAGCACCTGGCCCGCCGCGAAGGCAGAGACTTTCGGGAAACTCTCGCCACAAAGCGGAAGAGTTTGCGACCTTGGCTTCGTTGAAGAGTTGGTTGAAGGGATACTGGACCGATTGCCAATAACACGCTTGGCGGATATCACGCCCCTTGACTGCGTGGGCGCGCCGGTGTTCGCGGCGATTGCGCCGCTCGCAAGCGACTTGACGACCCATTTGGGGAAGGGGCCGGACCGGCGATCGGCGCGGATCAGCGCGATCATGGAGGCGGTAGAAAGGGTCGCGGCCGAGCGGATTGCTGCTCCCTCCCGCTGTGCGAGCTTCGAGCAGCTTCGCGCATCCGGTGTCAACGTCGCTGATCCTCTGGATTTCGATTTGCCGCCGCGGACCGCTTACCAAGCGAACCTGGAGTTCGAATGGGTCGAGGCCTGGGATCTATACGGTTCCCGGCCGATCTGGATCGCGGCCGACCTCGCTAGGACGCCGCCCAAGCAGGGAATATTGGATCATGTCGATACGAACGGACTGGCCGCAGCCGCTACCTATGCGGAGGCGCTGCGCCATGCGCTCCTGGAAGTGATAGAGCGAGACGCTGTGAGCCAGCATCAGTTCTTCGATCTGTTCGGGGATGACGGGCGCGTGCCACCCCACAAGGCGAGGATCGATCCGGACTCGATTCCAGAGTCCTGTAAGCGCTTCGTCTTGTCCGCGACCGAAGCCGGCATGGATGTCGTTCTTGAGGACCTGACCAGCGATCTGGAAATCCCGGTTGTCGGCTGCATGCTGGTCGATCGCGCCTTCCTGACCGAGCATGGCCCGATCACGCATGTCTTCGGTGGCTGGGGAGCCGACCCAGTTACAGAAACGGCCCTTCGGCGAGCGGTTACCGAAGCATTCCAGTCGCGTGTTGGCGTCATTCAGGGCGCAAGAGACACTTTCAACGGCCTGTCCGCAACGGCTCGGCCGTTCACGCTCTCGGCAAGACGGCATCTGCTCTGCAAGGCGCCGATGGTCCCGTTCTCTGCGCTTCGAAGCAGGGCGTTCGACGATCTGGAATCCGAAACTGACTATATTCTCGATCGGCTGGGATCGGTGGGCATCCGGCAAGCAATCGCCGTGGATATGAAACGCGACGATCTAGGCATTGCAGTCGTGAGGGTCAGGGTGCCTGGCCTCTCCGCCTTCGTCGCGGACCGCCATCGCGTCGGCTGGAGATGTGCGAGACACCTCTTGTGATGCATGAGCTGCCGCCGATCGTTTTCATTGGGCCAACGGCGCCGCGAGAGGATGTTCTCTCGGTTCTGCCCGACGCCCTGGTGGCGCGGCCCTGCCGGCGCGGTGACCTCTATCGCTACCGTATCCTCAAGCATTCCATTTTTCTCATAATCGATGGTGTCTTTGGCGGCTCACTCGCTGTTCCCCCGCGCGAGGTCATTGATGTCATCAAAGACGGAGCTGTCGTCATCGGAGCTTCGAGCATGGGCGCGCTGCGTTCCGCAGACTGTTACCCGGCTGGCGCGCTGGGGATTGGCATCGTCTACCGCCTATACCGGCGGCGCGCGATATCCTCCGAGGATGAAGTCGCCGTCACGTTCAGGGAGGATAGGCCCTATCCGTCGCTGACAGACCCGCTCATCAATATCCGTGTTGCATTGCGCCGAGCCGTGAACCTTGGCGTGATGACGGCAGCCGACGGTGTTTCCATCGTTGCAGCTGCCAAATCAACGCATTACTCTCATCGCACATGGAGCGCGGCGTTCAAGGATGCCGGGGTCATACCTCCCATGGCGACGCAAGAGTTTCTCAAGGGGGCCGACGCAAAGCGGCAGGACGCGAAGCTGGCGTTTCGCAGGCTCGAAAAATGGTTGCGGACGGGGGCTTTGCGACCACAGCCGCCAAAATATGGGCCTGGACTGTTCGGATTGTTGGACGAAGGGCGCGAGCGTGGGCCTGACCCGCTCGACGGCACCAAAATAGATGCAATTCGAGATGATCTGGTGGCGTGGATCGTGGTTTCCGGATACATTCACCGCATGCATCTGCATGGACTTTCAACACAAGAAATCACCAGCAAGCTGACGGTCGAGCAGGCAAATACGCTCTGGGCCGCGATCAGCACTTCCTTCGACTTCGACGCCGCTCTTACAGGGTTCAACGTATTCAATCGAGCGGTGAGGGAGGCACGGCGACTCGGGATTTCACCTGAGGCGAGCGACCTTCAAGACGCCGAGCTGGAACTTGCGTGCGCCCACCAAGTCTCGTGTTGGAACGAGCTGGCGACCAGTGGGAGATTGTCGACGCCGGACTTGGCGAAGCAGCGGGACCTGCACGCCCTGACGAAAAGCTTGAGACGCATCCTCTTTCCGCCTGCAAGTGCTCAGGAACCTATGGAACACCAACCACAATGGGAACGCAACTAACCAGCAGCGACGGCTTGCAGAGTGAAAGCGTCTGCATGCTGTTCACGGATATCGAGGGGTCGACAGGGCTCGTTGACAGATATGCCGATGTCTATCCATTGATGTTGTCGCGGCACCGTGAGCTGCTTCGAAACGCCATCGAGTCGCATGGAGGAGAGGAAGTCGGGGTTGCCGGAGATTCCATCTTCGCGCTGTTCCCCGGCGCGGACCTTGGGGTTCGGGCAGCGATCGACGCCCAAATTGCAATCAGCAAGGAAAAATGGGCTAAGGGGTGCGAGCCCAAAGTGCGAATGGGTTTGCACGCTGGCAAGGTGCAGCGGCATGAATCCGCGGTCGTGGGCATAGAAGTACATCGCGCGGCTCGAATAAGTGCAGTTGCGCACGGTGGGCAGATTGTGATTTCGCATGCCGTCCGTGATGATATCTCTCAAAGTGCAATTCAGCCGGGCATGCACATCCGCGACCTTGGCTTCCACCGCCTGAAAGATCTGCGCTATCCGGAAGCGCTGTTCGACCTGGTGGTTCCAGGACTGCCCAGCGATTTTGCGCCCATCTCGTCGATGGGTGCAAACAGGACGAATCTCGCTCTCGAGCCGGAGGCATTCTTCGGAAGGGACGCGGACGTCGAGAAGGTCCGGCGACTTATCCTCGAAAGCGGGCGCAGATTGGTCACACTCACCGGCACGGGCGGTTCTGGAAAGACGTCTCTTTCGCTCGTGGTTGGCAGGTCACTGATACAATCCTTCGCTCGTGGCGTATTCTTTGCCCAGCTCGGCAACATCCACAGTGCAGATTTGATTCCGTCTGCGATATGCCAGACGTTAGGCATACAGGAAGTAGCTGGACTTTCTGCGATCGAGTCCCTGCGCAACTCGATCGGCGATGCGCACTTGTTGTTGATTCTTGACACGTTCGAGCACGTCATTGCCGGTGCCCCGACCGTGACGTCGTTGATGAAGGAATGTCCCCATCTTGCTTTCATTGTCACCAGCCGGGAGACCTTGGGCGTTCGAGGTGAGACGGAAGTTGTCGTGGGACCGCTGCCTCTCCCCGATGGAAGGGCCCCTTTCGGCGAGGTTTCGCAGAACCCCTGTGTACGGCTCTTCGTCGACCTGGCCCAGCGAGAACGTCCAGAGTTTAAACTAACGCCCGACGTTGCCCGTGAGATTGTTCAAATCTGTCGGCGCCTCGACGGTTTGCCCTTGGCGATCGAGCTCGCTGCTTCGCACATACGCGTGCTGGATCCGGCCGCACTCTCGCGGCGGCTTGTCAGAGGTCTGCACAGCCTCAAGCACAAGGTGAGAGATGTCGACCCACGCCACCGCACCTTGCGGGCGGCCATTCAATGGAGTGAGGATCTTCTGACGCAGGACCAGCGCGAGGCGTTCCGGAAGCTGTCTGTCTTTGTGGGTGGGTTTGACGTGGCGGCGGCAGAATACGTGATGGCTCCATGGTGCAACGGTGATGAGGCCGTCGAACACTTGGAGTCGCTTCTAACAAAGAGCCTCGTGTATCAGAATGTGACGCTCGGGAAGCCAAGGCTCCACTTGCTCGACACCATTCGAGAGTACGCCAGCCAAGGCCTGAGCCAGTCGGGTTCGTTGCAGGATTGTCAGGCGCAGCATGCCCGCTACTTTGCCGCCCTCGTCGCGGACGATGCTCCGAACGTGATGCGGCACAATCAACGGGATTGCGTCGAACGGCTTTTCCAGGAGACCGGCAACATAAGAGCTGCTCTTGAATGGCTGATGAAGCAGTCAGACGCGGACGGGACGGCCAAGCTATTTTGCGCGCTGAAGTGGTTCTGGATCTCCCGTGGCCAATTCTCTGAAGCGAAGCGGTGGTCGAAAGCAGCTGTCGCGCAGGCTCGGCACGTAGGAGAGGCAGGTCCGCTCGCCGAGATATTGGATGCAGCAGGTTGGATCAGCTACATGTCGGGCGATCCTGCAAGGGCTCACGAATTGTCCAATGAAAGCCATAGGCTCTGTCTGGAGCTTGGCAATCAAGCCGGTGCAGCGAGTTCCGGCATTATTTTGGGCATTGCCAAGGTGACGTTGGGAGAAGATCTGGAAACCGGTCTCGAACTGATAAGCGGGTCGCTGGAACTCTTCAGGGCCCTGGGCGACGACTACGGGGCCGTGGTGGCGTTGATCGCTTTCGGCGAAGGGGCCCGTTCAGAAGGCGACGAGAAGACGGCCGAGAAATACTATCAGGAAGCTCTTTCCCTGCTGGAAGGTCTCGGGGATACCTACTGGCCAGGTCATTTGTTGCAGAACCTGGCTCATTTCAGGCTGCACCAAGGAGACTGGAAAGAGGCAGCCAGGTTGGCCCGCGACGCCTTGGCCATCAGCGAGAGGTATGACTACCCGGTGGTTGTCAACCTGGCGACTGCCGCTGTCAGCGGGGTATTCCTGGCAAAGGGAGCCGCCAAGGAAGCTGCCTGGACCATCGGTGCCATCCAGGCGCGTTTAACGCGATTTGGAGCCCAGTTCGAGCCGACCGACAACGCCGATTTTCAGAAGATTATATCGGTGACCCGCGAAACACTTGGTGAAGAGCAATTTGCATCCTGTGTTTCGAAGGGGTCGAGCGCTTCGTGGGAGGATGTTCTAGCTCTCGCCCGGTCGTGCAGCTAGTCGGCCTCGAACACGCTGATCTCGGGCGGGTTGGCCCGCGTGATCGGTCCCAAGGCACGGCGCGCTCGCAAGACGACAGCCTGCAAGCAGAACAGCGCGTTAGGACAGGGCTACCCGAGGCGTTTGCTGAAGGCGTTAGTAAACTTCACCTCGCCATCGCCGCCGACGCCTCGGCGAATACCACGTCCAAATAGTCGTCCGTGACATGCACCACGGCAAAGCCGCCCATGAACGCGGCTTTCGGCTTGAAGAGATCCAATCCGCTGTGCCGATAGACCATGGCGGTTTCGTGCTGATGGCCGTGGAAAATGCGGATGACATTGTATTTCGCGAGAAGCGACTGCAGCGCCTGGCGCTCTGCATCGCTCCACCAGTGAGGCGTGCCGGACCCGTCGTCGTCGAAAGTCCGCCTGACGGGATCCCATCGTTCCGTCGAGAATTGGTCCCAGCCGTAATGTTGGAACAGCACGACTGGCCTGCCATCGGCAGCGTAGGTGGCGAGGTCGTTCTTGAGCCAGGGCAGCCCGCTGATTGCGCCTTTCGTGGTGTCACCCGCGAAGCGGTGCGCCTGGACAAGATGGAGTCCGCCCCAGTCCCACGAGTAACTGTCGGACGCTACATCGTAATTTAACACCGGTACTGGCGGCTTGAAAAATACCGTCGTGCGGTGATTGAGTTCGACATAATCCCGCAGTTCTCGCCGATACCAATCGACATGAGGCGGTGGACCGTCTTGATCTAGGTCGTGATTTCCAAGACCGGTGTAAACCGGAAAAGGGATACGATCGGGACCGATACCCTCCTGGTGGCGCTGGCTGAACTGGCGAAGCTGTGATCCCTCGCCGGGCGTCGCGACCTGACCGCCCCCGTCATCGGTCATGTCGCCGCCGATGATCACGCCGAGCGGCTCCGCGATCTTGTGCCCCGCACCCGCAAGTCGCGTCGCGGCCCCGTCAATTCGGCTTGGCCAACTCTCGCCGGAAATGCGATTGATGGCGAGCGATGTGACGGAGGAGGCTTGCGTCGGCTTGCCCTCATTCGCGCAATTGGGGTTCAGGCCGCTGGCCATGCGGCAGGCATGCACGTCACTGGTAAAGATGAATGTTGCGTCGGTTCGGGCCGTTGTGGCTCAGCCTGGCCCAACGAGGCATTGGGGAACATGGCTGCTGCGCCAAGGCCGAGCAATTGCATCACGACCGCGCGTCTGGATGGAGGATAATGTCCGTCGCGGCATTGGTTCATTGTTTATCGTTCCGACTTACGAGTTAAATCGCATTGGGTTGAAGCGAAAGCGACGTGAATTTGTGCCAGCCCTCATTTGGTCACATCTACGGGAGCCTGCGACGGCTCGTGCCCAGTGTATCCAGCAGCTTTCCTTAAGCCCACTCAAATACAGCAGTCTGTCCTTGCAGGCGGCCGGACCTCCGGAAGGGCGCCGAGATCGCTCTTTATCTGCGCCGTATCCACCTCCTTGAGAGCGGATCCGGGCTCAGCGCGATCGTCCGGTTTGGAAAAATGTCGTGAATGACCGGAAGTGGCGCGACCGAGCCGGCCGGGCATCGGCTCGATACCGCGATGGAGCGTTCTACGTCTCAATCGGGTCAGTCAGGGACCTCGGACCTACCGGATCGAATGTCCGCTATCGCTTTTTTGGACGCCAGAAACTGCCGGTCGGCAAACGGCCCATTGCGGTCATCCGCGAGTATGCATCTGGCTGACTGGAAATGGCGCAAGGGTCATTGACGAACAACCGCGTCGCCTGCTTGTCATCCCCTCTTGCCATCCCCACCACCTTCCCCTAATCTCCCTCTGAGAAAACCTTTTCCCAAATCAGCTTGCATCTGCTGACCTCACCAGTCGGCGTCTCGCAGGGTGATTAGAGAAAACCTTTTCCCAACCAAGGAACTCGCCGCGTACCATGGTTTCCGACGCCTCGCCAGCGCCCGCCAAAAACCCGGTCACCCTCCGTGAGGTGGCAGCGCTTGCCGGCGTCAGCGTGGCGACGGCCTCAAAAGCGCTGAACGGGCAGGGGCGGATGACGGCCGAGACCCGCGAGCGCATTCGCGAGACGGCGCAACGGCTCGGCTTTCGCCCGAACAGCCTGGCGCAGAGCCTGTTGCGCCGGCGTTCCTTTACCGTCGGCCTGTTGACCAACGATACCTATGGCCGGTTTTCGCTGCCGGTCATGTCGGGCATTTCGGATGCGCTGGTCGACAAGGGCGTCTCGGTGTTTTTGTGCAATGTCGAGGATGACCAGCGCCTCGGCCAGCTGCATGTCGATGCCATGCTCGACAAGCGCGTCGACGGCATCATCGCCACCGGCAAGCGCATCGATCGCCACCTGCCGGTCGACTTGTCCAATCTCGGCGTTCCCGTGATCTACGCCTTCACCCAGCCCGATCCCGGCGCCATCGCCTTTGTCTCTGACGATGCCGGCGGCGCGCGGCTGGCGGTCGAGCATTTTTGCCGGCTTGGCCGGCGGCGCATCGCCCATGTCAGCGGGCCGGCGAGTTTTACGGTGGTGCACGCGCGGGCACAGGCCTATCGTGACGTGCTGACCGAGAAAGGCTTGCCGGTCATGGAACCATTGCTCGGATCGTGGTCGGAAGCGTGGGGTCACGAGGCGGTGAAGATGCTTTTCGACGGCAAGCTGTCGAAGCGCGGGGGCGAAAAGCCCGATGCCGTGTTTTGCGGCAACGACCAGATCGCGCGCGGCGTCATCGACGCGCTGCGCGAGCGCGGGCTTGGCGTGCCGGACGATGTCGGCGTCATCGGGTTCGACAACTGGCAGATCGTAGCCGAGGCAACCCGCCCGCCGCTGACCTCCGTCGACATGAACCTGGCGGCACTCGGGCGCGAGGCCGGCCTCACCTTGCTTTCGCTCGTCGGCGGCGAACCCGCCGAGCCGGGCATAAGAAAACTGCCGTGCCGGCTGGTGGTGCGTCAGTCATGCGGCCGTCCACCGGACGGCTGAGATTAAGACGCCGTGCGGGGAGCGCGGCCTAAGCAGAACCATCAGGAGGAGAACCATGAGAAGAACTATGATTGCCGGGCTCGCTATTGCCGCGAGCATCCTGAGCTTTCCGGCCGCCGCCGCCGAGACCGCGAACATCTGGGTTCGCGCCGACGGCTCGAACTTCATGCCGCGCATCGTCGATGCCTTCAACAAGGGGCATGAGAACCAGATCAAGCTGGACATCATCCCCAATGCCGAGATCATTCCGAAATACGGCGCTGCCGCCGCCGGCGGCACAGCACCCGATGCGCTGTCGCTCGACCTGATCTACACGCCGTCCTTCGCTGCCGCCGGTCAGCTGGAAGACATCACCGACTGGGCGAAATCGCTGCCTTATTTCAACAGTCTGTCGCCGGCGCACGTCAAAACCGGCACCTACAAGGACCGCATCTACGGGCTGCCGTTCTCCGCCGATAGCTCGGTGCTGATCTGGAACAAGAAACTGTTCAAGCAGGCCGCCCTCGACCCTGAAAAGGGGCCGACCAACTGGGCCGAGATCGAGGCCTATGCCGAAAAGGTCAACGCGCTTGGCGGCGATATCAAAGGCTTCTATTTCTCCGGCAATTGCGGCGGCTGCAACATCTTCACATTCACGCCGCTGATCTGGGCCTCGGGCGGCGACATCCTCACCGAGGACGGCTCGAAGGCGACGCTCGACAGCCCGCAGCTGCGCGGCGCCATCGATCTTTACCGCTCGATGGTCAAGAAGGACCTGGTGCCGGCAGGCGCGCAGACCGATACCGGCTCCAACTTCTTTGCGGCGTTTGCCGCCGGCAATATCGGCATCTCGCCGTCCGGTGCCTTCGCCATCGGCGCGCTGAACACGCAATACCCAGACATCGACTACGGCGTCACCTTCCTGCCGGGCAAGGATGGCGGCTGGTCGTCCTTTGCCGGCGGCGACAATTTCGTCGTCACCAAGGGCACGACCAAGGTCGCGGTGGTGAAGGAGTTCCTCGATTTCGCCTATTCGCTCGAGGGCCAGACCATCCTGGCGAAATACGGCAGCCTGCCGGTACGCGGCGACATCGCCAACGAGGCGCTGAAAGATCTGGACCCGCGCTACAAGATCGCCGCCGAAGCGATGGCCAAGGGTCGGACGCCCTATTCGGTGGTGTTCAACGACCTGATCAACTCCGCCAACGGTCCGTGGAACCAGATGGTCAACGAGGTCTTCTTCGGCGAGGACGTCAATGGCGCCATCGCCAATGCGCAGGAAACCATGCAGTCGATCATCGATTCGGTACCGCAGCAGTAAGCGCCGGCTTACCTCCCCCTTGAGGGGAGGGTCCGGCCGAAGGTCGGGGGGGGGGGGGGGGGGGGGGCGGCCCGCGGCCGGGCGCGGCCGGCGGGGGGGGGGGCCGCCCGGCCGCGGGGCGGGGGGGGGGGGGGGGGGGGGGGGGGGGGGGGGGGGGGGGGCGGCGGGCGGGGGG
>NZ_JBVVQE010000091.1:0-23301 GCF_055811435.1 Mesorhizobium sp. WSM4837 | reverse complement strand
CCCCCCCCCCCGCCGCGCCCTCTACACCCAACCCCCCCCCCCCACCAACCGCCTGCGGGTGGGCGCCACCCCTTGGGGGGCGGTCTTGCGCGCGGGGGGGGGGGGGCCCCCCCCCCCCGCCCCTCTTGCGGAGAGAACCAGTGACCTCCAGCTCAGAACAGAGACCGTCCCTGTCCGGCATCGCGCGCGTGATGTCGCGCGTCAGCACGGCGGCGCTGTGGATCGCCGGCATCGGGCTGGTGCTGATGACCGCTTTCGTCGCCTGGCAGGTGTTCGGCCGCTATGTTCTGAACCGCTCGCCGAGCTGGACCGAGCAGGGCTCGGTGATGCTGATGAGCTGGTTCATTTTCCTCGGCGCTGCCGTCGGGGTGCGCGAGAACTATCACCTCGGCTTCGACGTCCTGCTCTACGTGCTGCCGAAAGGCGGAAAGCGTTGGCTGAGGATGATCTCGGATCTCGTCGCGCTCGCCTTCGGCATCGGCATGATCTGGTATGGCAGCCAGCTGGTCGCGCTGACCTGGGGCGCCACCTTGCCGTCGCTCGGCATATCGGGGGGCTGGGACTACGTCCCGCTTGTCGCGGGAGGCGTGCTCATCGTGCTGTTCACGCTGGAGCGCATCGTGCTTCGCCTCTCCGGTGCGCCGATCGACGATGCGCTCGACGAATTGCCGCCGGCGGAAGTCGCAGCCGAACTCGACACAGCCAACGTGAAGGTCTGACGCCATGGAACTCTGGATACTTTTTGGCGTCTTCACCGTCCTGATGCTCATCGGCACGCCAATCGCTTTCTGCCTCGGCGTCGCAAGCTTTGCCACCGTTCTCTATATGGGCCTGCCGCCGCTCATCGTGTTCCAGCGCCTGAATTCCGGCATGAGCGTCTTTTCGCTGCTGGCCATTCCGTTTTTCATCTACGCCGGCGACCTGATGGTGCGCGGCGGCATCGCCAGCAAGATCGTTGCCTTCGCCGGCTCGCTGGTCGGCCACATGCGCGGCGGCCTCGGGCAGGTCAACATCGCGACCGCTACACTGTTCGGCGGCATTTCGGGCTCCGCCGTGGCGGAGGCCGCGGCGGTGGGCGGCTTGATGATCCCGCAGATGAAGGCGCGTGGCTATGGAGCGGATTACGCCGTCAACGTCACCTCGATGGCGGCGCTGATCGCGCTGCTGCTGCCGCCGTCGCACAACATGATCATCTACTCGATCTCGGCAGGCGGAAAGATCTCCATCGCCGACCTGTTCACCGCCGGCATCATCCCGGGCCTGCTGTTGGCCCTGGCGCTGATGATCACCGCCTACTTCGTGGCGCGCTCGCGCGGCTATCCGACCGAGCCGTTTCCTGGCTTCGCCGCCGTCGCGCATCTCTTCGCGGTCGCGGTGCCAGGCCTGCTGCTGATAGCGATCATCTTCGGCGGCGTGCGATCGGGCGTTTTCACAGCCACCGAGAGTTCCTGCATCGCCGTCATCTATGCATTGCTCGTGACTGTCCTAGTCTACCGGCAGATGACCTGGGAAGGTTTCGTTCATGCCACCCATGGCGCCGTGCGCACCACGGCCATGGTGCTGCTCATCATTGGCATGGCAGCGGCGTTCTCGTGGTTGATGGCCTTCCTCAAAGTGCCGGCAGCGCTGATAGCCTCGATGAACGCGATCTCGGAAGATCCGCTGGTCGTGCTGCTCCTGCTCAACCTCTTGATGCTGTTCCTCGGCACCTTCATGGACATGGGGCCGACGATCATCATTTGCACGCCGATCTTCCTGCCCGTGGCGCAGGCCTACGGCGTCGATCCGGTGCATTTCGGTGTCATCATGATCCTCAACTTCGGCATCGGGCTGAACACGCCGCCGGTAGGCGCAGTGCAGTTTGTGGCGTGCGCGGTGGGCAAGATATCCGTCTGGGAAGCGATGCGCTCGATCTGGCCGTTCTATGGGGCCGGCATCGTGGTGCTGGGGCTCGTCACTTACATTCCGGCCATCTCGCTATGGTTGCCGAGCGTCTTCAAATAAGGGCTGGCAATGGCATCGGATATGGCAATCAACCTGAAGGTCGAACGCAAGCCCAAGCTGTCGGAGACCGTGGTCGCGGCGATCCGCAAGCAGTTGCAGGCGGGCGAGATCCAGCCAGGCCAAAAGCTGCCGACCGAGGGTCGGCTGACCGAAACCTTCGGGGTCAGCCGCACCGTCATCCGCGAAGCGCTGGCCAAGCTTGCCGCCGACGGTCTGGTCGAGCCGCGCCAAGGCGCCGGGGTCTTCGTCACCGAGCACATCTCGACGATGTTCGGCACGCTGGCTGCGGACATCGGCAGCAAGGATTCGATCGCGCTCAACGTGCTGGAGGTGCGCCTGGCGATCGAAATCGAATCCGCCGGGCTGGCCGCTATCCGTCGCAATGCCGCGCAGGAAGCGGCGATCCAGGAGGCGTTCTTCGAGTTCGAGCGGCTGCTGTTGAACAGCGAGCCGACAGGTCCGGCCGACCTCGCCTTCCACCGGGCAATCGCCAGCGCCACCAACAATCCGTTCTATGTCGAGATGCTCGACGTGCTCGGCCGGCGCGCCATTCCTTGCGACGTGACATCGCCGTGGTCGACAGAACTCGCCCAATCCGACGCCTATCAGCGCGGCCTGCAAGACGAGCATCTGGTGATCCTGAACGCCATTACATCTGGCGATGCCGAGTCCGCGCGCGAAGCGATGCGCGCGCATCTCAGCGCCAGCCAGCAGCGCTATCGCGAGCGCCTGCATGCACGTCAGATTTTTTATGCCGATTCGGTCAAGGCCGCGGCAACCGAATGACCAATGAGGCAGCCCAATGGGACAGCAATGAATCACACTGAAAACCACACCGACTTCACCTCGCGCTTCGCCATCGACCCTGTCACCGCCGCGGCGATGGGGACGGACGAGCTCCGCCACAATTTCCTGATCGAAGGCCTGTTCCAGCTCGGCCGCATCGGCCTGACCTACACGCATTACGACCGCATGATCGTCGGCGGCGCCATGCCAGCCGGGACACCGCTTCCGCTGCAAGCGATCAAGCCGACCGGAACAAAGAACTTTCTCGATCGCCGCGAAATGATCGCCGTCAACATTGGCGGCGCCGGCATCGTCAAAGCCGGCGGCCAGTCCTACGAGCTGCAACCCCGCGACATGCTGTATCTCGGCATGGGCGCCAATGAGGTGTCATTCGCCTCAGTCAATCCAGCCGAGCCGGCCAAGTTCTATCTGCTCAGCGCGCCGGCACATCAGAGCCATCCCAGCCAGCTGATCCGCATCGGCGATGCCAAGCGCCTCGATCTCGGCAGTCAGGCGACCTGCAACGAGCGCTCGATCTTCCAGTTCATCCATGCCGAGGGCGTCAAAACCTGCCAACTCGTCGTCGGCATGACCCAGCTCGCCCCAGGCTCGGTCTGGAACACCATGCCGTGCCATGTGCATGACCGCCGCATGGAGGCTTATCTCTATTTCGACCTGCCGGAGACGGCGCGGGTGTTCCATTTCATGGGCGAGCCGGACGAGACGCGCCATCTCGTCATGCGCAACGAGGAAGCGGTGCTGTCGCCGGGTTGGTCGATCCATTCGGGCGCCGGCACCTCCAACTACGCCTTCATCTGGGCGATGGCCGGCGACAATGTCGACTATACGGATGTCGATCCGGTAGCGATGGAAGAGCTGCGATGAGCGACCTCTCGGCTTTCAGCCTGGCCGGCAAGCGCATTCTCGTCACCGGCGCCAACACCGGCATTGGCCAAGGCATCGCCCTGTCGATCGCGCGCGCCGGTGGTGCGGTGGTCGGCGTCGGCCGCTCTGCAATGGATGAGACCGCGGAAAAGATCGGCGCGTCGGGCGGCCGCTTCGAGGCGGTGCGCTGCGATCTTGCCGACCACGCCGCCGCCCAGGCGATGCTCGATCGCGTCTGGGACGAAACCGGGCCGCTCGACGGGCTGGTCAACAATGCCGGCATCATCCGGCGCGCCGACGCCGTCGATTTGGGGCAAGCCGATTGGGACGATGTCATGGACGTCAACCTGAAGACGGTGTTTTTTCTCAGCCAGAGCTTTGCCCGGCGCGTGCTTGCCGATCCCGAACGGCGCGGCAAGATCGTCAACATCGCCTCGGTGCTGAGCTTCCAGGGCGGCATCCGCGTCGCCTCCTACACCGCCTCGAAACACGGCGTGGTCGGCATTACCCGGTTGCTCGCCTGCGAATGGGCGTCGAAAGGCATCAACGTCAACAGTATTGCGCCCGGCTACATCGAAACCAACAACACCGAGGCGCTGCGTGCCGACCCGGACCGCAGCACCGCCATTCTGGCGCGCATTCCGGCCGGGCGCTGGGGCGGGCCGGAAGACATCGGCGACGCGGCCGTCTTCCTGCTGGCGCCGGCGTCAAACTACATGCATGGCGCGGTGGTGCCGGTGGACGGCGGCTGGCTGGCGCGATGAGGCCATGCCCATGACGAGGATGTGGCGATGACCGGAACGAAGATCTTTACGCATGCCGGCGAGGGCGCGTGGACGCCGACCCCGGATGGCAATCGCAGGCGTGTGCTGCTGCACACCGACGAATTGATGATGGTCGAATTCGGGTTCGACAAGGGCGGTGTCGGCGCGCTGCATTCGCACCCGCATGTCCAGGCGAGCTATGTCGCCGAAGGCCGCTTCGAGGTCACCATCGACGGCACGACCGAGATCATGGAAACGGGAAGCAGCTTCATTGTCCCTGCCAATTTGGTCCACGGCGTCAAGGCGCTCGAGGCCGGCCGCCTGGTCGACAGTTTTACACCGCACCGCGCCGATTTCCTCGTCTGACGAGAACCCCCGCAGGTCACTACGCAGCGGCAGCCTGTCTCGGAAGCAAAAAGCCCGCGCCTCCGGAGAGACGCGGGCGTGTTGCCTGGGCGCTTGTGGCGCCGCGGTACTCAAAACATCACCGCAGGACCTGAACCTGCCGAATCATGGTGAAGATAGGATTAATCGGCCCGAGCCGTTGCGCGATATTCACAGCCAAAGCGAATAGAGGCTGGAATCACGCTCGCATATCCGCCAATGAGGAGGATAACTTTCAGACGGAGCCGACGGAGACAGGACTTGAGGAGCGTTCGAATGTCCGAATCGGCTGTCCAAGCGGTCACCCGACGATTCGCCAGGGAGCTTTGGCAGGTCACGTCGCCGCTGACTCGGGCCGTTCCCCCAATGCCTTTTCGGGCAGCGCCGATCATAGAAATTCCCTGATGCAGGCAGCGGCGGCGAGCGTCCCGGCGGAGGATCCCAAGCGGCGCGTCCTGAAGGACGTGTTCGGCTTCGACGATTTTCGTCCCGGCCAGGACGCCGTGACGGAGGCGCTGCTGGCCGGGCGTCATGTGCTGGCCGTCATGCCGACCGGCGCCGGCAAATCACTCTGCTACCAGGTCCCGGCGCTGGTCCTGGGCGGTCTCACCATTGTCGTTTCGCCGCTGGTGGCGCTGATGCAGGACCAGGTCGCCGCATTGCGTCTTGCCGGCGTGGCCGCCGATACGATCAATTCCTCGCTCGACCGCGATGCCAATGTCGCCGCATGGCGCCGCGTCGCGGCGGGCCAGACGCGCCTGCTCTATCTTGCACCGGAGCGGCTGATGACCGCGCGGATGATCGAGGCGCTAGCCAGGCTCGACATCCGGCTGATCGCTGTCGACGAGGCGCATTGCATCTCCCAATGGGGGCCGTCTTTCCGGCGCGAATATGAAGAGTTGTCGCGGCTGCGCGACATTTTCCCTGATGTGCCGATCATTGCGCTGACGGCGACAGCGGACGAGGCGACGCGCACCGACATCGCCGGACAATTGTTCGCCGGGCGTGTCGAAACCCTGGTGCTGGGCTTCGACCGGCCGAACATCAAGCTTGGCGTCGAGGCCAAGCAGGACAGCAAGCGCCAATTGCTGGGCTTCGTGCAGCGTCATGCCGGCCGCAGCGGGATCGTCTATTGCCTGTCGCGCAAGAAGACGGAAGAGATGGCGGCGTTCCTCGAGAAGAACGGCGTGCGCGCCCTGGCCTATCATGCCGGCATGAGCAAGGAGGCGCGTGAAGCAAATCAAAACAATTTCATGACCCTGTCGGGCGTGGTGATGGTGGCGACCATCGCCTTCGGCATGGGGATCGACAAGCCTGACGTCGCCTATGTCTTCCACACCGACCTGCCGGGCAGCCTCGAAGCCTATTATCAGGAAATCGGCCGCGCCGGCCGCGACGGGCGGGCTGCCGAGGCACATATGCTCTTCGGTCTCGGCGACATTCGCATGCGGCGGCTTTTCATCGACGACGAGGACGCGCCGGCGGAGCATAAAAGGCGCGCGCATGGCCGGCTCGATACGCTGATCGGCTATTGCGAAACGGCCCAGTGCCGTCGCCAGATCCTGCTTGGCTATTTCGGCGAACCAGCAATGCCTTGCGGCAATTGCGACAACTGCCTCGACCAGACGCCGCATTCGGATGGCGAGGCGGAGGCACGGATCGTCTTCGCGGCCGTCGCGCAGACCGGCGAGCGTTTTGGCGCCGCCCATATCGTCGATGTTCTGCTCGGCCATGAAACCGAGAAGGTCCTGGCCAGGAACCACCAAAGGCTTGCCAGCTTCGGGACCGGTGTGGCGCGCAAGAAGGATGTCTGGCAGTCGCTCATCCGCCAGCTCGTCGCGGGAGGGTTTGTGACTTTTGACTCAGGCGGCCATGGCGGCCTTGCCATCGCCGAAAAGGGCCGTGAGCTGGCCCGTGGCGAGGTCCCGTTCCGGTATCGCGTAGAGGTGCGGAACCGCGCGGCACGAGACAAGACTCGTCCCACCCCGAATGCTGCCGCGGGCACGGAAGGCCTGGATACCGCGCTCTTGGCCACGCTCAAGGCGGTTCGACTGCGTCTCGCCCGGGAGTGCCAGGTGCCGGCCTTCGTCATCTTCTCCGATCGCACGCTGATCGACATGGCCGAACGCTGCCCGCGCGACCTCGACGCCTTCGCCGCAGTCAATGGCGTCGGCGCCGCAAAACTCAGGGAATTCGGCGAGATCTTCCTCGGCGCAATCGCTGCGCACCAATCCCGTGGATCGGCCTGAGACAGCCAAGGATCAAGTCCGCGGTGCTGCATCAGGTCAATTTGCGAGACAGCATTTCTTCGCTTTCTTGCCGCTGCCACAGGGACATGGGTCATTTCGTCCGACATGGCGCAAAGGATTTGTGACCAGCGCTGTCAGGCTCGGCAACTCGTCGAGCCAGGTCTTTTCAGGCAAGGGCGATTGCCGATCTTCCTCGTCAGGAAACCCTGCATGGCGGCTCCATTCCAACGCTTCAAGCACATCGTCGATATAGTCGAGACCGGCACGCCTGAATCGGTCCTCGATATCGTTCGGGCTTTGCTCGGCTGCCAGGAGATCGTCTTCGAAATCACTGAGTTCAAGCATGCCCAATGGGACGCGGCCGTCGTCCGACGAGACGGACGCGCCATTGTTCCGTCTGTCCGTCGAACCGAACGAGCGCAACGGGCTGCTCACCGTCTGCCGACTGATGGTGGACAAGATCACCACGGTCCCAAAGTCCAAGATCGGCGCAAATATCGGGCGGTTAGACGACGCGGACATCCTGCGCCTCAATCAGGCCGTTATCGTTTTCCTCGGCTTGGCCGTGTCGCCGAGACTGAAGCCGTGACGGTAAGGATGACAGAATCCACGGAGCCGTCGAGCCTCGGCTGTAATACTGCGAAATCGATCATTTTCAGCCTTCGGCAGCAGGCTCTCACACCGACGCCGCAATCAGCACCTGCTTCGTCTCACAGCTGCGATCGCAGCCTCCTGCTGCTGCAATTGCTCGATTTTCGCGTTCTGGCGGACTGTGACGGTAGTGGCGACACGCCGGGCTCCCCATAGCCAGTTCGGAATGTTGGTTTTCGCGATTTTGCCCCGGGTGATCGCTGTCGCCGACAGCTCCTTGGCGACTTCGCCCATGGCCACGTTGAGTTCGACGCAACTCATCCTGTCGTATTTCGCGGCATCAAAGGATGCATGGAAGGGCGATGCGCAACCTCCGACAAACACGATGCTGCATATCAGGGATATGGCTGGCGAGATGGCTTTCATTTTATCAAGCAGATTTGACGCCGGAGGGGCGAATGAGGCATGTGAAGCTCTACAACACTCTGCCCTGGGCGTCATTCCCTATTCAACCTCGAAGAATTTCGAGAGAGCCGCTGCGGTCTGGTGAGGGCGCTCTTCTGGAAAGAAGTGCCCGCCCGGAACGGGACCTCCTTCAACTCTGTCGGCCCATTTCCTCCAGATAGCCAGCGGTCCGCCTTCCTCCGCATACCAGGTCTCGAGGCCGCCCTGGCTACTCCACAGTGCCAGGAGCGGACACTTGATGCGACGACCGTTTATCTGGTCCAGCGCGTCATGTTCACGATCGATCGTGGCAGCGGCCCGATACTCTTCGCAAATCGCATGAATATGAACGGGATCCCGAAGCGCCTTGACATAGGCCTCCCTGATCGTTGCAGAGAACATTTCTGCCGGCGATCCCCACTGCACAATCGCATTGTCGACGATGGCATCGGGCGCCGCGCCGATCAGTCGCTCCGGCAGCGGTTCCGGTTGCGCAAGCAGGCTCCAGGGCCAGAATCGGAGAGCCAGTCTGGCATCCGCCCTGTCCCACGCGGCGGCGGTCGGGATGACGTCGAGGACCGCGACCCTGGATATCTCATCGGGGTGATCGAGTGCCAGGCGATAGGCGACCCGCCCGCCGCGGTCATGTCCGGCAACCATGAACCGCTCAAACCCCAACTGCTGCATGACTTGAACCATGTCTGCGGCCATGGCGCGTTTGGCGTATGGGCTATGCTCGGCCGAGGAGACCGGGCAGCCGCTTTGCCCATAGCCGCGAAGATCGGCGGCGACGACTGTGAAGCGGGGCGCCAGGGCCGCGGCAATATCCCTCCACATCAGATGCGTTTCTGGAAAACCATGAAGCAGCAGCAGCGGCGGACCGGTTCCGCCGACCCTTGCGAAAATGGTCGTGTCGTCCAGTTGCAAGCTGGTGGCCCTGAAACCTGCAAACACCGTTTTTCTCCTCGGTGTGCCTCAGGCGACAACGCACAAGGTGGCAGAAGGATCACGGTCAGCTGCTTTGCTGAATTTGTGGCGGTCCTGGAATTCTCCTCAATTGCCAGGTACGGAAGCTGCGGCCACTGATATTTCGATCGGCGCACCCCATATAGCGCCAAAGTGTCGCTTGAGGATTTGCCATGATGATTTCGCGTTCGAGCCGGTTTGCCGTTTTGTTAGCAGGACTGTTCCTGGCTTTTTCCATGGTCACGGCCGATTACGCGGAGGCGCGGCGTGGCGGCAGCTTCGGCAGCCGCGGCACGCGCACGTTCCAGTCGGTCCCGCCGACCAGGACGGCGCCACAGCCGGCCGCGCCGGTCGAGCGCTCGATGACGCCCAACACCGCAACGAACAATGCGGCGCGCCAGACACCGGCAGCCCAACGACCAGGGATCTTCAGCGGCCTCGGCGGTTCGATGATGCGCGGCCTGCTGCTCGGCGGTCTGATCGGACTTCTTTTGGGCCAGGGGTTCGGCGGCTTGGCTGGCATGTTGGGCCTGCTGCTGCAAGGACTGCTGATCGGCGGCGCGATCATGCTGATCATCCGCTTTTTCCGGTCGCAATCGACACGCAACCAAGCGCCTGCCATGGCCGGTGTTCCGCGGAGCATGGGCAATTTTGGGCGAAACGCGGCAGCCCAGCGCGAGGCGGACAACGTCACATCTTTCCCCATTCCAGGCATCGGGTCTGGCTTTGGCCGGACGGCTCCAGCCAACGATCAAATTACGATGACGCCGGCCGATCTCGATACATTCCAGCAGCGGTTGACCGAAGTTCAGGAAGCGTTCGGGCGTGAAGACCATGCTGGCTTGCGCCGGCTGGCGACCCCCGAGATGGTGTCGTACCTGTCCGAAGAACTTGCCGACAATGCCAAGAACGGCATCAGGAACGAGGTGTCGAACGTCAGCCTGCTGGAGGCCGATATTGCGGAGAGCTGGCGGGAAGATGATCGTGACTACGCGACGGCTGCCCTGCGCTACGAGTCTCTTGACGTGATGCGCGATCGCGCCAGCGGCAAGATCGTCGCCGGCGAAGCCGATCGGCCGACGGAAACAACCGAACTGTGGACCTTCACGCGCCAGAACGGCGGCGACTGGAAGCTGGCGGCAATACAGCAGCCCTGACCGTTATGCTGCAGCCTCGGCGGTTCACGTCATCTGGCGAGCCATGATGTATGGACGGTTGTCGTCGCCCTCTTTGCGGGGCTTTCAGTGGCAAGAACGTCGAAGCCCGCGGCATCGATAGTCAGTCGCGATGGCGCAGCGCATCGACCAGGGCAACGAAAGCAGGCGAGGATTGCCGGCGGCTCGGATAATAGAGATGGTAGCCATCCCAATAGGGCGACCATCCTTCCAGGACCTGCGCCAGCCGCCCTTTGGCGATGTGGGGAAGGGCCATTTCTTCCGGAACATAGCCGAGGCCGCGGCCGGCCAGCGCGGCGTCCAGGACATGAAAGATGTTGTTGAAGACGAGCTGCCCATCGACGCGAATTTTGATCTCGCGGCCGTTCTCCTCGAACTCCCACACATAAAGGGCCCCGGACGTTGGAAAACGGTAGTTGATGCAATTGTGCTGCACGAGATCCTGCGGCTTCTCCGGCGCGGGATGCTCGGCAAAGTAGGATTCTTCGCCGACGACCGCGAAGCGGAAATCCGGTCCGATGCGAGCCGAGATCATGTCTTTCGCAAGCTGTTCGCCCATGCGGATCCCGGCGTCAAAGCGCTCCGTCACGATGTCGGTGAGGCCGTTGTCGAGCAGGAGTTCGACCTTGATGTCGGGATATTTCGGGAGAAAGCGTTTCAGCTTGGGCCAAAGGATGCTGCTGATTGCATAGTCGGGCGCTGACAGCCGGATGGTTCCAGCGGGCTTTTCCCTCAGTTCGTTCAGGGCATCGACCTCGATTTCGATCTGGTCAAAGTGCGGCCCAATCCGCTGCAAAAGCCTCTCTCCCGCCTCGGTGGGAGCCACCGCGCGGGTCGTGCGGGTGAGCAGGCGAACGCCAAGGCGCGCTTCGAGTTGACGGATGGTGTGGCTTAGCGCCGATTGCGATATGCCGAACCGGGCTGCGGCGCGCGTAAAGCTACGCTCCCGAGCAACAGCCAGGAACGCGAGCAGATCATTGACATTCTGCCGCGACACTCATGAATCCTTGTGATAGCCAGAACTCGATTATACCGGATAAATCGAAGGCGAACACAGAGACTTCATTGAGCGGCAGCTATTCAATCCGCCGCTCGCCCCCGGCGACGAACTACGAGCGGATTGCGCAGGTTTCAGTCGGCGCGTTCAACGCGGATGGTGACCGGACCGGGACGGTCAAAGATCGAGACATCGCCAGTGACCTGCCCGAGCCTGATGATGCCAGGCGCCGGGAGGCGACCGCTCCGATAGTAGATCACGAAATGATCGGAACTCCACAACCCAAGCGTGCCGGCAGAGAAGTCGCGCTGCCGCGCCAGCTCGGGCAAGGCGGAAGGCAGATTGCCGGTCTTTTCCTGGCGCAGATGATCGGACATCTCGATCGTAAGCGGCAGCATCTGCGCCAGAGATCTTGCGGCCTCGTTATCGGCGAGATCGGCTGTGACCTCGCCCCAATCCGAAGAAATGCGAATGCGTTCTTGAGCCATGGCAGATCCAGCCGCTGCGAGTGCGATAACAGCCGAACTCAGCATTAGTTTCAGCATTCCGTGGTTACCTCCCGATCCATGCTGATGGAGCCTGTTCCGTCCGGTACAGGCTCCATCGCGCCGCTCACGCGGAGAGGTGCTGATTGAAGAAGCTGGTCAGCTTGTCGAACGGGATCAGGTCGACGCGATCGTAGAGGTCGACGTGCCCGGCGCCGGAAACCCAAACAAGCTCCTTCGGCTCGGCCGCTCGCTGGTAGGCATCCTCGCTGAACTCGCGGGAGTGAGCCTGATCGCCGGCGATGAACAGCATCGGGCGCGGCGAGATCGTCTCGATGTCGTTGAACGGGTAGAAATTCATGAACTTGACATTGCTGGTCAGCGTCGGATGCGTGGTGATCTGCGGGTTTGCGCTTGCGGGCGTGAATTCACCCCGCGGCGTGCGGTAGAAGTCATAGAATTCTCGCTGGATCGGATGGGTGTCGGCGGTCAGCTCATGCACCGTGCCACCGGTATATTCGACCTCGCCGCCTTCAAACTCTGCCCAGCGCCGCTCGGCAGCTGCAGCAATGGCCTGCTTGCGCTGCTCGACGCTCAGTGAATGGTTAAGCGCGTTGCGGTTGGCGGCCCCCATGTCGTACATGCTGACGGTCGCGACGGCGCGCATCCGCGGGTCGATCTTGGCCGCGCTGATGACGAAGCTGCCGCTGCCGCAGACGCCGATCGCACCGATGCGGTTTCTGTCGACGAATGGCCGTGTGCCCAGGAAATCGACCGCGGCGCTAAACGCTTCGGCGTAGACATCCGGCGAAACGATCTGGCGGGCCTCGCCCTCGCTCTCGCCCCAGAACGGCAGGTCGATGGACATGGCGACGAAGCCCTGTTCGGCCATCTTGGTGGCATAAAGATTTGCGCTCTGTTCCTTCACCGCACCCATCGGATGCCCGACGACGAGCGCCGGATGGCGCGCATTGCGGTCGAGCTTGTTGGGAATGAACAGATTGCCCGCAACGTTCATCTCGTATTGGCTCTTGAAGGCGATCTTTTCCAGCGTCACCCGATCGCTGGTGTAGAAGTTGTTGGCGCCGTTTGACATGTCTTGAGCCTTTGCGAAGGGGATGTTGAACAGGGACGCCGCACCGAGCGCGGCAACGCCGGCGCCGGTCAGCTTCAGGAGATCACGCCGGCCAAAGTCGACACTGGACGGCGGTTCCGCCGTGTTCTCGATTCCGATCTGCTTGGTCATGCCTGTCTCCTTTGATCGTCCTGAACTGTCGCAGGCCTGCCGGGCCATGCTCATTTCCTCGGCATGTGCGGCAGTGTTGCGAATGTCCAAATAGAATAGCGACGACGCCGGCGATCGATTAGACGGCAAAATCCGCATGTCGTTATGAGGTTGATTCATCAATCGAATAGCGCAGGCTTCGTCCCGAAGGTGAACAGATTCGTCTGCCTCCGGCCGCATCTGCATGCACAGGAAGAAGATCGTAACCGTGCCCGCCGATCAAAGGTTCGGCGTCAACGAGTTCGACGATGGCATTTGGCCCTTGAGCCTCATGCCCTATGATCTTGGATACTTCGACCTGGAACAGAGGACATTGGCAAAGCCCCATCCCGCATTCTTGGCGCAGCCGGGATGCTCGCACCTATGGTGTATAATGCCGGGGCGCGTGACGGGCTCCATTGCATACGGAAGGCGGATCAGTTCGTCACTCATGCTATGATCCTTCCTTCTGAGCAGGAGGTGGACTAGCCACCTCTGCGAACGGTGCGGAAAGCACGAGTTCATGCATGTCGAGACGCTTATCCCAACCGCTCGGGAACGGCAGGGCATTCGGGTTAGGCGGCTTGCCGAAAGGTTCGAATCCTGTCGGGTGCAGCATTGCCGCAGTTCGCTTGCCGACAACTATTCCTGCTGGAATTGACAGGGCCAATCTTCAGGCCTCGTCAAGCCAGAAGGCAACTCGGTCCGGGCGTCTCCGCAAGCCATGTTGAGCTGCCACTGGGACAGACCCGCCGAATTGGAAAGGTCGACGCCCTCGATACGGGTCAGAAAGAAAAAGGCGCGGTCAAAGTCTATCGACGCGGTGAACGTCGCTCCTCGGAAGTCCGCCCGTGCGAGATTGGCAAACGAGAAGCGGCTGCCGCTGATATCGGCGTCATGGAACCGCGCACGCCCCAATTCTGCCTTTGTGAAATCAACGTTGGTCAGATTGGCGTCCTGGAAATTCGAGCGCTGCAATTCCGCGCTCGCGAACACAGCGCCCTGCGCGTCCATACGGCTGAAGTCGGTCCTGTAGGCCTCGATTCTGTCGAACCGGGCGCCTTTGGCGGTCGAGTCGGCCAGGGAAGCACGCACAAGCGTTGCCTTCTCAAGATTTGCCGCAAGGAGATTGCTGTTCCTGAGGTCGGTCGAAGTGAAATCAACACCGAACAGGTTCGCCCCGCTCAGGTCCTGTCCTTCTAGGATGAGAAGCTTCTTGTCACACTCGTGCCAATTGACGCCAGGCGTCGCGGCTGCGTGGCAATTGTGAGCAGCAGTGGCATTCTGCCAAGCAAACACAGTGCAAATCGCTAGAACCAAGCCGGATGCGGCGTAAGCTCTGGTTCGCCTCAAAGTCATGGTTGCTGGACCTCTGCTACTCGCCGACACTCAACCTGACCACATCTGCTGACACTCGAGAGTGCTCCTCGTCTACACCACCGTCAACCCGGGAGCAGAGGACATGGCGACGGTCGCCGCAGATGCGCAGCGGACGTCGTCAACAATGGGAAGCCTGCTCGGGTGCTGACCGCCACCGCCGGCGTCCGCCGCCGACAAAGGGTGAATCCGCTTGGGTCCGCACCGATCGGTACTTCCCGACGGCGAGGTTGACCCGGCACGGGGTGCTAGTCGCGTATCCTGATTCCGCTGTCGCTACCCCACGACTTCGCTTAGCGAGGCCGAAGTTGATCTCTGCCATCTACCAGGTCGAAGCATGAACCCCGCATATTTGTGTCGTAAGCTGACGTGCCGCGAATACGGCGTTTTCGGCAGGCGGGCTTTATGGCGGGCGCGCAACCTATTCTTTGATTTTTATCAATGTAAACAATGTCGTATGGCGGAGAGGGAGGGATTCGAACCCCCGATGGGCTTGCACCCATGCCGCATTTCGAGTGCGGTGCATTCGACCACTCTGCCACCTCTCCGGGGTCATGGTCCGCCGTTGCCGGCGCGGCGCACTAGATAACGGCTGGACGGACAGGTTACAAGGGCCAATCTGCCTGATATCAGGCTTCTCTCCGGGCCGTATGGCTCGTCCCTCGATACCTCTGCCGCTTGTGCCAACGGCACCGGCTTGCTTTCGGCCGTTTGCCTTGACTCGCGCCGCACCTTCGGCTAGGGACAGCGCGCAATCGGCGTGGAGGGCTCTTCAGCGCCGCTTGCTTTTTGAACCCGCAGACTGACAAAAAGACGGCCGAACCGCTGAAGCGGTTCGTCAAGGCCGACCGAACAGCGAAAGGCAAAAAATGTTCGCAGTCATCAAAACGGGCGGCAAGCAGTATCGCGTCGCCGCCAACGATCTCCTGAAGATCGAAAAAGTCGAAGGCCAGGTCGGTGACATCGTCGAGATCGGCCACGTGCTCGCGCATGGCGAGGGCGAGAATGTCACGTTCGGCGCGCCGTTCGTCGACGGCGCTTTGGTCACCGCCGAAGTCGTCGAGCAGGGCAAGAACCGCACCGTCATCGCTTTCAAGAAGCGCCGCCGGCAGAATTCGCGCCGCAAGATCGGCCATCGCCAGCTGTTGACAACCGTGCGGATCGCCGAGATCCTGCTGGGCGGCGCCAAGCCGACGAAGAAGGCCGCGGCCAAGGCCGAGGCGAAGACCGAGGCGAAGGCCGAGATTGCCGCAAAGGCCGAGGCGAAGGCTGAAGCCGCCCCGAAGACCGAAGCGAAGACCGAGGCAGAGGCTGCGCCGAAGAAGGAAGCCAAGGCAACTGAAACCGCCGCCGCGCCGCTGTTCAAAGCGCCGAAGGGCGAGCCGGACGATCTGACCGTGATCAAGGGCATCGGCCCGGTTGCGGCCGGCCAGTTGAACGAGCAGGGCATCACGACCTTCGCCCAGATCGCCAAGCTGTCGGACAAGGATATCGCCAAGATCGACGAGCATATGCCGTTCAGCGCCGACCAGATCACGGACTGGCGCGAGCAGGCCAAAGATTTGGCGAAGAAGTAAAGCGGGCCGGCGCGATCGTCGCCGGTTCGGACTTGAAACGGAACGCGAACGCGTTCATAAGACCCTTTAAGCGCCCAGCGGCGCATCGGAGTTAGTTAGATGGCACACAAGAAAGCTGGCGGTTCGTCGCGCAATGGTCGCGACTCCCATTCCAAGCGGCTCGGCGTGAAAAAATTCGGCGGCGAAGCCGTGATTCCGGGCAACATCATTATTCGTCAGCGCGGCACGACGTGGCATCCCGGCACCAATGTCGGCATTGGCACGGATCACACGCTGTTTGCGCTCGAAGCTGGCGCAGTCACCTTCAATAAAAAAGCCAATGGCCGAACCTACGTATCGGTGAACCCGATGACCAAGGCCGCGGAGTAGCCGGTTCCGCACGAGAACACCGGCACCCATCTCGGGAACCGGTGTCTGGCCAAGCCAGGAAATGGATCAGGGGAGATGGGTTTCCATCTCCCCTTTTTCTTGCCTGGAGGACTGACATGGTTGCCGAAGCGGATGACACAGACGGTGAAAGTTACGCGATAGATTGTCCGGTCCTGGTGACCGAGCGGCTGGTCCTGCGGGCGCCGCGCGAAAGTGACATCGAGCAACTGGTGGCGCTCGCCGACAATCGCCATGTCGCCGAAATGCTGGCCCGCATGCCGCACCCCTATGGCGAGGCCGAGGCACGCGCCTTCCTCGCGATGACGGCATCGCGCCGGGCCGGCATTGCCTATGCCTTGACCCTGGCCGGCACCGAAACCTTCGTCGGATGCGCCGGCCTCAACACCACCGAACGCGGGCTGGAGCTCGGCTACTGGATCGGCGAGCCATACTGGAAGCGCGGCTATGCGACGGAGGCCGCGCATGCGCTGGTCGACCTCGCCTTCCAGAGGACGTCGATCCAGGTGCTGCATGCCTCGACGCGGGTGATCAATCCGGCCTCGCGCCGGGTCATCCACAAATGCGGCTTCCAATATGCCGGCCAGGGCATGCTGAACTCGATCGTCGCCGGCCAGGTGCCGGTCGAGCGCTACCGTCTCGATCGCAAGACCTGGACGAGCCTGCGCAACTGGGTGCATTTCTGACGGACGCTGGTCAAACCATCTCGACCCAGACCGGCAAGTGGTCCGAACCGACTGCTTGCCGGTCGACCCACAGGCGCTTCAGCGATTTGGCCAGCGAGGCGCTGGTGAAGACATAGTCGATGCGCTTGTGGCGGCTGGCGTCGTCAGGCCGCTTGGGGTCGACCCAGGTGGCGAGATCGGCGCCTGCGGCGGCAAGGCGCAGGGCGGCATCGACGGCAAGATCCGCGGTCACCGCCATGCCGAATTCGTGGTCCAGGCGGCCGGCGAATTCGACATATTCCGGCGATCCGGCCAGCATGTTGAAGTCGCCCATGACGACGAAGCCTTCGGGACAAGGCAGGTCGGGCAGGCCGACCTCGGCGACGCCCGACAGCGCGCCGCCCTCGATCGCATAGTTCAACAAGCGCCGGCGCAGAAACCGGATCTGGCTGGCGCGTTCGACCGGGCTGCGATGGTCGAGATGGGTGGAATAGAAGCGGATGAAACCAATCGGCGTCTCGATCAGCGCCTCCAGCGCGCCGCGCTGGAAATTCATCACTTCGAAACTGCGGCTGCGCGGCAAGAGCAGATTGCGCGACAGATGAATTGGGGTTTTCGACAGCACCATGTTGCCGAGCTGGAAGGTGGTGGTGATGGCGCGGCCGTTTTCCAGGCGCGAGCCGACATTGGCCTCGAAATTACTGCCGTAGACGGCGAAATATTCGGGCAGGGCGTCGCCGAGCTCGGCCACCATGTCGCGGCCGCCATTGTTGGGGTTGTTGCGCGAGACCTCCTGCAGCGCGATCACGTCGGCGCCGCGCACGGCATCGGCGATGCGGCCGACATCGTAGCGGCCGTCAAGACCGACGCCGTAGTGGATGTTGTAGGTTACAAGCTTCATTGCGACTCCGGCGATGTTCAGACTCGGACCATGTTCAGACTCGGGCCATGTTGATAAACAGCCTCGCCCTTCGCCCCGCCTTGGTTTAGAGCAGTGCCAAACGTTAGAGCAATGCCGCAAGGCCGTTAGCAGAAACTCAGCAATACGATGAAATTTCTCGATCAAGCCAAGGTCTATGTCCGCTCCGGCGATGGTGGTGCCGGATCGGTGTCGTTCCGGCGCGAAAAGTTCATCGAATTCGGCGGTCCCGACGGCGGCGACGGCGGCCGCGGCGGCGACGTCTGGGTGGAGGCGGTCGATGGGCTGAACACGCTGATCGATTATCGCTACCAGCAGCATTTCAAGGCCAAGACCGGCACGCACGGCATGGGCCGCAACATGACCGGCGCCAAGGGCGCCGACGTGACGCTGAAAGTGCCGGCGGGAACGCAGGTCTTTGCCGAGGACAACGACACGCTGATCTGCGACCTGACCGTCGTCGGCCAGCGTTTCCTGCTGGCCAAGGGCGGCAATGGCGGCTTCGGCAACCAGCATTTCAAGACCTCGACCAACCAGGCGCCGCGCCGCGCCAATCCGGGCCAGCCGGGCGAAGAGCTCAACATCTGGCTCCGGCTCAAGCTGATCGCCGATGCCGGCCTGGTCGGCCTGCCCAATGCCGGCAAGTCGACTTTCCTCGCCGCCGTCACCGCAGCGAAGCCGAAGATCGCCGATTATCCCTTCACGACGCTGCATCCGGGCCTCGGTGTGGCCCGTATCGACGGGCGCGAGTTCGTCATCGCCGACGTTCCCGGCCTGATCGAAGGCGCGCATGAAGGCGTCGGCATCGGCGACCGATTCCTCGGACATGTCGAACGCACGCGGGTCCTCCTGCACCTCGTCTCGGCGCAGGAAGAAAATCCGGGGAAGGCCTACAAGACCGTGCGCGCCGAACTCGACGCCTATGGCCATGGGCTGGTCGAGAAGGTCGAGATCGTCGCACTTTCCCAGGTCGACACGCTCGATGCCGACGCGCGTAAGAAGAAGGTCGCTTCGCTGAAACGCGCCGCCGGCCGCGCGCCGATGCTTTTGTCCGCCGTCACCGGCGAAGGCGTCGAGGCGGTTCTGCGCGCACTGATGACGGTCGTCGCCGAGGCGCGCGAAGCTGTCGCCGCTCCGGTCGAGACGCGCTGGAGATAGCGATGGCCGCGCAGTCGCTGAAAAAATACCGGCGCATCACCGTCAAGATCGGCTCGGCGCTGCTTGTCGACCGCACGGCGGGGCTGAAGCGCGACTGGCTGGCCTCGCTTGCCGACGACATTTCAGTGCTGGCCGAGAATGGCGCCGAGATCCTCGTCGTGTCGTCCGGCGCCATCGCGCTTGGCCGCACCATTTTGGGCCTCGGCAAGCGGGCGCTGAAGCTCGAGGAAAGCCAGGCGGCGGCGGCCGTCGGGCAGATTGCGCTGGCCGGCGCCTGGTCGGATGCGCTCGGCAAGGGCGGCCTGAAATCGGGCCAGATCCTGCTGACGCTCGGCGACACCGAAGAGCGCCGCCGTTATCTCAATGCGCGCGCGACGATCTCGACGCTGCTCAAGATGAAGGCGGTGCCGGTCATCAACGAGAACGATACGGTGGCGACCTCCGAAATCCGCTATGGCGACAATGACCGGCTGGCGGCGCGGGTGGCGACGATGATGGGCGCGGACCTTTTGGTGCTGCTCTCCGACATTGACGGGCTCTACACGGCGCCGCCGGCGCGCGACCAGCATGCCAGGTTCGTCGCTGTCGTCGACCGCATCACGCCTGACATCGAGGCGATGGCGGGTGCGGCCGCTTCGGAGTTTTCACGCGGCGGCATGCGCACCAAGCTCGACGCCGGCAAGATCGCCACCGCCGCCGGCACTGCCATGATCATCACATCAGGCACGCGGCTGTCGCCGCTGCTGGCGATCGAGCGTGGCGAGCGGGCGACGTTCTTCCGGCCGAGCGCCAATCCGGTCAAGGGCTACAAGACATGGATCGCCGGGCAGCTCGAACCGGCAGGCCGGCTGACAGTCGATGCCGGCGCCATCGGCGCGCTGCTGTCGGGCAAGTCGCTGCTGCCGGCCGGCGTCAAGCTGGTCAGCGGCAATTTCTCGCGCGGCGACACGGTGGCGATCCTGTCGCCCGAAGGCCGCGAGATCGCGCGCGGATTGGTTGCCTACGATGCCGCCGATGCCGTAAGGATCGCTGGCTTGAAAACAGCCGAGATCGAAACGGTGCTCGGCTATGAAGCGCGATCGGCGATGATCCACCGCGACGACCTTGTGGTGAGCCATTCTAGTGACCAAGTACAGGCCGGCGACCAAGTGCAGGCCGCTGACCAAGCGGTCGGTGACGAGGTGAATAGCGGAGGATGAGCCATGCTGAAGCTGCATGAAAAATCCCGGGACGATACGGTGGCGCTGATGGCCGATATCGGCCGCCGCGCCCGCGCTGCCGCCCGACCGCTGGCCGTCGCCACAGCCGAGCGCAAGCACGCCGCGTTGATCGGTATGGCGCAGGCGATCCTTCGCCACGAGCAAGATATTCTCGACGCCAACGCCATCGACATCAAAAATGGCGAGCAGTCGGGGCTTTCGGCTTCTTTCATGGACCGGCTGAAGCTTGATCCCGGCCGCATCCGTGCCATGGCCGACGGCATCAGTGAAATCGCCGGGCTGCGCGATCCGGTCGGCGATGTCATTGCCGCATGGGACCGGCCGAACGGCCTGCATATCGAGCGCGTGCGCACGCCGCTCGGCGTTGTCGGCGTCATCTACGAAAGCCGGCCGAACGTGACCGCCGATGCCGGCGCGCTGTGCCTCAAGGCCGGCAATCCGGTGATCCTGCGCGGCGGCTCGGATTCGCTCAACTCCTCGGCGGCGATCCATGCCTGCCTGGTCGAAGGGCTGAAAGCGGCCAAGCTGCCGCAGGATGCCATCCAGTTGGTGCCGACCGCCGACCGCGCCGCCGTCGGCGAGATGCTGAAAGGACTTTCCAGCAATATCGACGTCATCATTCCGCGCGGCGGCAAGAACCTGGTCGAACGCGTCCAGAACGAGGCGCGGGTGCCGGTCTTCGCGCATCTCGAAGGCATCTGCCATCTCTACATCGACCGCTCGGCCGATCTCGACATGGCGGCCAGGATCGCGGTCAACGCCAAGATGCGGCGCACCGGCGTCTGCGGCGCGGCCGAGACGCTGCTGGTCGACCGCGCTGTTGCCGCCACTCATCTGGTGCCGATCCTCGGGGCGTTGCGCGCGGCAGGGTGCGAAATCCACGCCGACGCCGAGGTGCTGAAAGTGTTTGCCGACGCCCAGCCTGCGACCGACGCCGACTGGGTGAGCGAATATCTCGATGCCATCATCGCAGTAAAACTGGTCGATGGCGTTGCCGGTGCGATCGAGCACATCGAGAATTTCTCCTCGCACCACACCGAGGCGATCGTCGCCGAGAATACGAACGCCGTCGAACGGTTCTTCAACGAGATCGATTCGGCGATCCTTCTGCACAATGCCTCGACGCAATTTGCCGATGGCGGCGAATTCGGCATGGGCGCCGAGATCGGCATCGCCACCGGCAAGATGCATGCGCGCGGGCCGGTCGGTGTCGAGCAACTGACCTCGTTCAAGTACCGCGTGCGCGGGACGGGACAGGTGAGGCCTTGAGCTTATTCGCGGTTAGAGCCTGAGAGGCGTGCGCCCAGCCACCCCCCTCTGTCCTGCCGGACATCTCCCCCTCAAGGGGGGAGATTGGCTGTCGCATGGACTTTCGCCAACATCCGGCGTCGCAGTAAGGGCGCCAGGGATGAAGCCGCCAATCTCCCCCCTAGAGGGGGAGATGCCAAGTCTTGGCAAAGAGGGCAGGGCAGAGGGGGGTGCCTGACACATGCTATCCCCGTCCGAACAACCCGTCCCCTCTCGCTACCTTCATATGCCGCATGCCGAAAAGGGCCTGGCCGTCGGACTGTTCGGCGGCTCGTTCAATCCTGCCCATGCCGGCCATGCGCTGGTCGCCGAGATCGCGCTCAGGCGCCTGGCGCTCGATCAGTTGTGGTGGATGGTGACGCCGGGCAATCCGCTCAAGAGCGCGCGGGAACTGGCGCCGCTGGCCGAGCGGCTACGCCTGTCCGAGCAGATTGCCCGGAACCCGAAGGTCAAGGTCACCGCCTTCGAGGCGAGCCATTATGTCCGCTTCACCGCCGACACGCTGGCCCTGGTCAAGGCGCGCAACCCGGGCGTCGACTTCGTCTGGATCATGGGCGCCGATTCGCTGCGCGATTTTCATCGCTGGCAGCGCTGGCGCCAGATCGTGATGACGTTTCCGATCGCGGTGATCGATCGCCCTGGCGCGACGCTGTCGTTCCTGTCGTCGGTTGTCGCCAAGACCTTCGACTACGCGCGTGTCGACGAGGGCGACGCGCCGCGGCTCGCCCGCATGAAGGCGCCGGCCTGGACCTTCATTCACGGCCCGCGCTCGTCGCTGTCGTCGACCGCGATCCGCAAGATGGCGCAGGGATAGGAGTCTCTTTCTCCTTCTCCCCTTGTGGGAGAAGGTGGCCGAGCGAAGCTCGGTCGGATGAGGGGTGCTGGAAGGATCGCTACCTTGAAGACCTAAGCACTTACGGCGATGTCGCATTTGCGGCTGCCTTTCCTCGGTCCGTGAGCGATCCTGCGCGGGCATGGCGATTCTCGAGCGAAACCAGACCAGACGCGACCCGGCACAGGGCAGCCCGCCGGCCCCGGCGATCGCCATCGCCAGCGTCGTCCTGTCGATGGCGCTGGTAGCGGTCGGCAACGGACTGATGTTCGCCTATATCCCGGTCCGGCTCGGCGCCGAAGGCTTCGATCCGACCTGGGCCGGGCTGATCGTCACCGGCCTCTCGGCCGGCGGCCTGGCAGGCTGCATCCTGACCGGTCCGCTGGTACGACGCGTCGGCCATGCGCGCGCATTCATGGTGCTGTCGGCGTTGATCGTGCTGTCGAACGCCGCCGTCGGGGCCGGACCGCACCCGCTGTCGTGGATCGCGGCACGCGCGCTCTACGGCTTTGCCATATGCGGCCTGTTCATCGTTGCGCAAAGCTGGCTGAACGACGTCATCGCCAACGCCATACGCGGCAGGGTCATGGCCTTCTTCTACGTCGCCTATGTCGCCGGGCTCGGTGTCGGCTACTCCACACTGGCGCTGATCGACATACGGGCTGCGGACGCGCCGCTGGTCGGCATCGCCTTCACCGCGCTGTCGATCCTCCCCGTCGGGTTGACGCGGCTTGCCCAGCCGCGGGGGCCGCCCGGGGGGGGGGGGGGGGGGGGGGGGGGGGGGGGGGGGTTGGGCGGGGGGGGGGGGGGGGGCGCGGGGGGGGGGGGGGCGCGGCGCGGGGGGGGGGGGGGCGGCCGGCCGGG
>NZ_JBVVQE010000090.1:0-23725 GCF_055811435.1 Mesorhizobium sp. WSM4837 | reverse complement strand
CCCCCCCCCCCCCCCCCCGCCCCCCCGCCCCCCCCCCCCCCCCCCCCCCCCCCCCCCCCCGCGCCCCCCCCCCGCGGGGGGGCGCCCCCCCCCCCCCCCCCCCACCCCCCCCCCCCCCCGCGCCGCGGCAAGCAGCGGCGCGCTAGCATTGTAGTCGAGATAGGCGCGTCTTCCGGCCATTTTCGTTTCGATCGGTCCCTTCAAGAGCCATTCCGCGAGGATAGCGCGTTATTTCCTTGAAATTGCAAGGCAAGCCGTCCTATTTACGCGACTTGCGGCGTGGATGGCCGAACCACGACGTTTTGGCCACCCAGTTTTGAACAATTCTAAACTAGCTTCTAAGAAGACGCTCGCCCTGCGTCAAGGCCTGGGAAGACTGGGGCCAGAGGAAGAGTTGTTTCAAGCACCGCGCATTCTTATGCCATGTGGAGTATTTTATGCCTGAGGTCATTTTCACCGGTCCGGCCGGCCGCCTGGAGGGTCGCTACCAGCCTTCCAAGGAAAAGAGCGCGCCGATCGCCATCATCCTGCACCCGCACCCACAGTTCGGCGGCACGATGAACAACAAGATCGTCTACGACCTCTTCTACATGTTCCAGAAGCGGAATTTCACCACGCTGCGCTTCAATTTCCGCGGCATCGGCCGCAGCCAGGGCGAATTCGACCACGGCACCGGCGAATTGTCGGATGCGGCCGCGGCACTTGACTGGGTGCAGTCGCTGCATCCGGATTCCAAGAGCTGCTGGGTCGCCGGCTATTCGTTCGGCTCGTGGATCGGCATGCAGCTTCTGATGCGCCGGCCGGAGATCGAAGGCTTCATCTCGATCGCGCCGCAGCCCAACACCTATGATTTCTCGTTCCTGGCGCCCTGCCCGTCGTCCGGCCTCATCATCCATGGCGACGCCGACAAGGTCGCGCCGCCAAAGGACGTGCAGGGGCTGGTCGACAAGCTGCACACGCAAAAGGGCATCACCATCACCCAGAAGACCTTGCCCGGCGCCAACCATTTCTTCTCCAACGATGCGGACCTCTTGCTCCAGGAATGCGCGGACTATCTCGATCGCCGTCTGGCAGGCGAGTTGTCCGACCCGCGGCCGAAACGGTTGAGATAGGCCGAACAGCGAAGATATCTCCGGCATCTCGCGTCGGGCTCTGTCGCAGGATATGGCATTCGATTCGAAGCCGTGCGGCGCCGTTACAGCGGTCAGGTGGAAAAACCGGATTCCCCTTTTGCTGACCGCGCTTGGATGCTAAACGCCCGCGTTCACGCATGCCACGCCCGATCCGCTTCGGTTGGGCGCTTTCGGGAAAGAAAAAATGTCCGCCTTCAAATCCGATTTCCTGCGCGTAATGAGCGAGCGTGGTTTCATCCACCAGATTTCGGATGATGCCGGCCTCGACCAGCTTTTCGCCAGGGAAACGGTGACCGCCTATGTCGGCTACGATGCCACCGCGACCAGCCTGCATATCGGCAATCTGATATCCGCGACCATGCTCTACTGGCTGCAGGAGACCGGCCACCGGCCGATCGCGCTGATGGGCGGCGGCACTTCGATGATCGGCGATCCTTCCTTCCGCGACGACCAGCGCAAGCTTTTGACGCCTGAGGCCATCGCCACCAACATCGAGGGCATCAAGCGCATCTTCGGCCGCATCCTGCGTTTCGGCGACGGTCCAAACGACGCGATCATGGTCAACAATGCCGACTGGCTGATGAAGCTCAACTATGTCGAGTTCCTGCGCGATGTCGGCCGGCATTTTTCGGTCAACCGCATGCTGACCTTCGACAGCGTCAAGCTGAGGCTCGAGCGCGAGCAATCGCTCTCCTTCCTCGAATTCAACTACATGATCCTGCAGGGCTATGATTTCGTCGAGCTCAGCCGGCGCTATGGCTGCCGCCTGCAGATGGGCGGATCGGACCAGTGGGGCAATATCATCAACGGCGTCGATCTCGGACACCGCATGGGCACGCCGCAGCTTTATGCCCTGACCACACCGCTGCTGACGACGTCGTCAGGCGCCAAGATGGGCAAATCGGCCAAGGGCGCGGTCTGGCTGAACGGCGACCTCTACTCGCCCTATGATTTCTGGCAGTACTGGCGCAACACCGAGGACGCCGACGTCACGCGCTTCCTCAAGATTTTCACCCGCCTGCCGCTCAGCGAGATCGCGCGGCTCGCCGCGCTTGGCGGCTCCGAGATCAACGAGGCCAAGAAGGTCCTGGCCACGGAAACGACGGCCATCGTGCACGGCCGCGAGGCGGCCGAGCAAGCCGAGGAAACCGCGCGCAAGACGTTTGAAGAAGGCGCGCTGGCCGAAACGCTGCCGACCGTCGAGGTCGGCAAGGCCGATCTGGAAAGCGGCGTCGGCATATTGTCGCTGTTCGTTGCCGCCGGGCTTGCCGCGTCCAACGGCGAGGCGCGGCGACACATCCAGGGCGGCGCGGTGCGCCTCAACGACCAGTCCGTGTCCGACGATCGCCGGTTGGTGACACTTGAGGATCTAGGTCCGGAACAGGTCGTAAAGCTGTCGCTCGGCAAGAAAAAACACGTTCTGGTGCGGCCGGTCTGACCGGCGCTTGATCGATCTCGATGGAATCGGGATGGGGCTTCATTAGTCCTTTCCCGAAACCGGTTTCACATCTTGCTGCGCTGACCTTCGGTTCGGGATCACGGCCCAGGTAAAACCTAATCAGGTAGGTACTGAGAAGGGCCGAGATGGGTGAATATTGCCATTCGTCTCATCTATCGGAGCGAGCAGGTAGCCCCATAAGCCGACACCTTGGATACCGTGATCCTCGACGACTTGTCTCACCTCGATAGCGGACGAGATCATTGTTGACGGCGGCGAGCCCGGATTACGACCGCGAAGCGGTCAGAAATCCAAATCCATATCGTGATGATGATGCTCGTGACCGGGAAGTTCCGGCGGCGGCGGGCCAGGCACTTCGGCCACCATCGCCTCCGTCATGATGAGGAGGCCTGCCACCGAGGCTGCGCCCTGGAGCGCCGTTCGCACCACCTTGGCTGGGTCGATGATGCCCTTTGACACCAGATCCGCGTACACGCCCGATTGGGCATCGTAGCCATAGGCGTTGTCGTCGTTTTCGAGGATCCCGGCGATGACGACCGAGCCTTCCAGGCCGGCATTGATCGCGATTTGCCGAGCCGGCCAGGTGATCGCCTTCCTGACGATCGCGATGCCGACCTGCTGGTCCTCGTTGCTGCCCTTGAGCTTCTTGAGCGCCCTGCCGGCGCGCAGTAAGGCGACCCCACCGCCGGGGAGAATGCCCTCTGCAACCGCGGCTCTTGTCGCGTTCATCGCGTCATCGATGCGATCCTTCTTCTCCCTGACCTCGACTTCGGTTGCACCGCCGACCCGGATAACGGCGACGCCACCGGCGAGCCTGGCCAGCCGCTCCTGGAGGTTCTCGCGGTCGAAATCGGAGGTGGTTTCAGCAAGCTCGAGCTTGATCTCGGCGATGCGGGCCTCGATGCTTTCCCGCTCGCCGGCGCCGCCGACGATCGTGGTGTTTGCCTTGTCGATCATCACCTTCTTGGTGCGCCCGAGCATATCGAGGGAAGCATGTTCGAGCTTGATGCCCAAATCCTCGGAGATCACCGTTCCGCCGGTCATCAGCGCGAGATCCTGCAGCATCGCCTTGCGGCGGTTTCCGTAGGCCGGCGCCTTCACGGCTGCAACCTTGAGAGCGCCGCGCAACTTGTTGACCACCAGCGCCGCCATCACCTCACTCTCGACATCCTCGGCGATGATGAGCAGCGGCTTGCCGGCCTGCACCACCTTCTCCAGCAGCGGCAGTATTTCGTTCAGACTGGACAGTTTCTTCTCGCTGACGAGGACATAGGCATCCTGCATCTCGACCCGCATCTTTGCGCGATTGGTGATGAAATGGGGCGAGATATAGCCGCGGTCGAACTGCATGCCCTCGACGAATTCGAGTTCGGTTTCGAGCGACGTCCCGTCCTCGACAGTGATCACGCCGTCATTGCCGACCCTCTTCATGGCGTCGGCGAGGCAGCGGCCGATCTCCCTGTCGCCGTTGGCCGAGATGGTCCCGACTTGCGCAATCTCGACGTTCGAGGTGACCTTCGTGGCGTTGTTTTTGAGTTCCGCGACGACGGCTTCGACCGCGAGATCGATGCCGCGTTTCAGGTCCATGGGATTCATGCCGGCGGCCACCGCCTTGGCGCCCTCCCGGGCGATCGCATGCGCGAGCACGACGGCGGTGGTCGTGCCGTCGCCGGCCTGATGGGAGGTTTTTGTTGCTATCTCGCGCACCATCTGGGCGCCCATGTTCTCGAACTTGTTGTCGAGTTCGATTTCCCTGGCGACGGTCACGCCGTCCTTCGTGACCCTTGGCGCGCCGTGCTCCCTGCCGATCGCGACGTTGCGCCCCCGCGGGCCAAGCGTGACGCTCACCGCATTCGCCAGGATGTCAATGCCGCGCAGCATTCTGTCGCGAGCTTCGAACGAGAACATGATTTCCTTGGCAGCCATTTCCTTGATCCTTAAGACCAATCTTCGGGGAACGGCGAAGCTTCATTCGGCCGCTCAGGCGAGATTGTCCCGTGGCAGCCCGAGCCGATTCCAGACATCGAACAAAGCTGCCGCGAGCCGATCAATCATGATGTCCTCATGACAGGGTGTCGGCGTGATGCGCAGCCGCTCAGTTCCCTTCGCCACAGTCGGATAATTGATCGGCTGGATATAGATGTCGTGATCGCTCAGCAGCAGGTCGCTCGCCGCTTTGCAATGCGCCGGATCGCCGACTGCCACCGGAACGATATGGGTGTCGCTCAGGATGACCGGCAGCGCAGCGGCACCCAGCGCCGCCTTGACCCGCCGGACGCGATCCTGCTGGCGCTTGCGCTCCCAGTGCGAGGTTTTCAGATGCCGGATCGCCGCTGTGGCCGCGGCGCAGATCGCCGGCGGCAACGCGCTGGTGAAGATTAAACCCGGAGCATAGGAACGAACCGCATCGATCAGCACAGCACTTCCCGTGATATAGCCGCCGAGGCAGCCGAAGGCCTTGGCGAGCGTGCCTTCGATCACATCGATCCGGTTCATGGCGCCGTCGCGCGCGGCGATGCCGGCGCCGCGAGGGCCGTACATGCCCACAGCATGGACCTCGTCGAGATAGGTCATTGCGCCGTAACGATCGGCGATTTCGCAAATGCGATTGATTGGCGCGACGTCGCCGTCCATCGAATAGAGACTTTCGAAGACGATGAGTTTTGGCCGATCCGGACCCGCTGCCTTCAACAATTCCTCGAGATGATCGACGTCGTTGTGGCGGAAGATGCTCTTCTGCGTACCGGACTGACGGATGCCTTCGATCATCGAATTGTGGTTGAGCGCATCGGACAGGATCAGACAACCGGGGATCAGCTTGGCGATGGTCGAGATGCCAGTCTGGTTCGAAACATAGCCGGACGTAAAGACCAGTGCCGCCTCCTTGCCGTGGAGATCGGCAAGCTCGCTCTCGAGCTCTAGGAGCGGATGGCTGGTGCCGGAGATATTGCGCGTCCCGCCGGCCCCCGTTCCCAGGCGGGTAGCAGTCTCCACCATGGCGGCGACCACTTTTGGGTGTTGTCCCATCCCGAGATAGTCGTTGGAGCACCAGATCACGACGTCCTTCGGTCCATGCGGGGAATGCCACACGGCATTGGGAAAGCGTCCGGCGACGCGCTCAAGGTCCGCGAACACACGGTAGCGCCGTTCCTCCTGCAGACGCGCGATCGCATCTGCAAAGAAACCGTCATAACTCGTATTGCCTGGCACCAAGATACGGCCTTGCCCATCGGCCATAGCGCCCGCATCTCCGGTCATCGGAGGTCCAAATCGCCGCGGCGCAAGGACGTTCTTTACGCCGCCAGGTTTGCCGGTGTGCAACGCTGTGGGTTCCGCCATCGCCCGATTCCTCTGCTTGCATACGAATTATGTCGAAGCGCGATGCGCGCCGATCCCGCTCGCATAGTTCCTCACGACCCGCGTTCAGGAAGGTCGAAATTGAGCTGCAACATTCGCGCGATGTTTATCAGAATTGTCTCGCAGACCTTATCTTGATTAGGATCCAGATATTTGACAGTCCAGTTTGCCCCGTTCTCCTTGGTTTCGAGCCGCTGAATCACAAAATCAGTGACGTGCTCGCATCCCGGCTCCTTATGAAGATCCGCGAGGATCAATGCCTTAAGCTCCGAAGCCTCCTTTGTATGTCTTTGCATGGTCGCTCTCCTTCCGGATGACAACTTTCTATGGATCGCTCAACTGCTTAATCGTGATGTCCGTCATCCCAGGGCTGGTGTCATCGCACCAGTTCACCTAACCTAGCGGCAATGCCGCTGCTTGGTGTGTCAGAGTCTAGCCCCTCCACGAATTGCCCCTGTGGGTTCATGATGTAGATGTGGGTGCCGTGATCCATTAGGTAGTCGTCACCGCCCGCCTCGCCCCGGCGCGCCACACCATAGGCGCCATATGCCTCCGAAACCGCAGCGATCTGTTGCGGGCTGCCGGTCAGTCCCACGATGCGCGGATCGAACGCTGCGGTAAAGCTTCCCATCACCTCAGGCGTGTCGCGTTCGGGATCGACAGTGATGAAGAGCGGTTGCAGTTTTGCGGCGTCGGGTCCGAGTTCCTCAATCGCCGCGGCGATTGATGACAGCGTCGTCGGACAGATGTCGGGACAAGAAGTATAGCCGAAGAAAACCAGCAGCCATTTGCCGCGATAAGTCTCATCGGTGACCGTCGTTCCGTCCGGCGCCGTAAGCGTGAATGGGCCACCGACCGTCACAGGCGCCGTGTCGGCCCGCACGAGCGGTTGGCAGATCGACAGGGCCGCTGCGAATATTATGCAGAAGAGGGTATGCGAACCGTAGGCCCAGGGGCTGAGGAGTCCATGCCGCCGCTTCATCAAGTACCTCCGGCACTTCGAGAAAGACGCACCAACCCCCGCGTGTGTTTGTGATTAACAAACTCGCCTAAACTATCTCACTTTATCATGTTTTGTTGCTGAATGGCTAGACATGGTTCTGGTTTAGCTCTATTTTTAAAAGTTGCCCCTCATCTCGCTAGAAGGAGGAGGCTTTTATGACCATTCGCGAATTGATGAGCGGGCTGGCGGCGATCGCTTTCGTTGCGATGGTGTCCGCGCCTGCGCAAGCCTACGAAGTGGGTCCGGTCACGGGAGGCGGAACGATCGAGGGTACGATCGTCTACCGCGGCGACGTGCCGACAACAAAGATCATCCCCACCAAGGATATCGAGGTGTGCGGCGATCCCCGCGAGGAGCCGCTGATCGAAGTCGGCAGCGATCAGGCCGTGCTGAACGCGGCGGTGCAGCTGGTCGACGTGGCACAGGGAAAGGCCTGGCCGGAGCCCGGAAAGCCGCCTGAGCTCAACAACCTCAAATGTCGCTTTGAGCCCGCGGTTCAGATGATACCCGCCGGTTCGCTGGAGGTGGTCAACAGCGACCCAATGCTCCACAACACCCACGGGTATTATGGCAAGCGCACCGCCTTCAACCTGGCGCTGCCCAATAAGGGCCAGCGGATACCCGTCGAACTGAAGCGGGCCGGCACTGTCCGCGTCGACTGCGACGCGCATGGCTGGATGGAAGGCTGGGTCTATGTGGTAGACAATCCCTACTACGCTGTCACCGGCGCCGACGGCAAGTTCAGCATAACCGATGTTCCGCCTGGGGACTACAAGCTCGTGGCGATCCACCCCTTCACCGGGCCCATCGAGCAGACCGTAAAGGTAGAGGAGAATAAGGCCACCAGTCTGACGATTGAACTGAAAAAATAAGAAAATGGGCGACCCACTGATTCAATAGGGTCGCGCTCCTGCGAGAAGGCCGACGCTTTAAGAAACGGCCTGCACTGAGGAGGAACCCTGATGTCTGACGAGCTTGACCGCATTCGGCGCGAAATGCATGCGGTGCTGCAGCCGCCTGGAGTACGGCCCGACGACTCGCTCCAAATCACCCGCCGCACATTCATTCACAGATCGCTGCTGTTCGGCGCTGCTTCCGTCGGCCAGACGTTCGCGTGGTGGCCGCTGCTCAACACCATCGACGTCGCTCACGCCGCCGAAGCGCCCTTCAAGTTTGCCTGGATTTCGGACACCCATCTCTATCCGAGATCCCTCAACACGCGCTTCGTCGACAAGGTGGTGCGCGCCGTGCAAGAGGTCCAGGCCATGGATCCGCCGGCCGACTTCCTGATCTTCGGCGGCGACCTGGCCCAGCTCGGAAAGATCGAGGAACTTGAGCTTGGCGTTGAGCTCCTCAAGGATCTGAAGATCAAGAAGTACTACATCCCGGGCGAGCATGACTGGTATCTGGATATGGGCAAGAAGTGGGGCGAGTTGTTCGGCCAACCCAACTGGACCTTCGATCACAAAGGCGTGCGCTTCATCGGGCTCGATACGGTCAGCCGGGGACCGGACTACTGGACAGCGAAGAAGATGACGCCAGAGGAGCGCATGGGCCACATGGCTACCCTCGACGGCACGGTTGCCGGCGCGTGGGCCGGCGTCGGCCGCGAGCAACTCGACTGGATGCAGAAGACACTCGCCGACTGGGATAAGTCCAAACCGATCGTCATCTTCAGCCATAATCCGCTGTACGAGTACTACCCGCCCTGGAATTTCTGGGTGCGCGACTGGCGCGAAGTGAATGACGTGCTGAAGCCTTATAAAAAGGTCACCAACATCCATGGTCACGTGCACCAGGTGCTCTACAACGAGATCGGCAGCATGCGCTCGATCGGCATGCTGGCGACCTCCTGGCCGTGGCCGTATGCCCCGGAAGGCGTCCCCAAGCTGACCAAGCCGATGATCCGGGTCGACCCCGGCGATCACTTCGATGGAGTCGGTTGGGAAACCGTCAACGTCAACGCCGACGACAAGGTCGACGTCGAGTACATCATGTGGGGCCGCAAGGAGGTGCTCGTCCAGTCGCCGGAGGACCACGACAAGAGCATTGAGGAGGTCTTACAGCCACGCATCGCCGACAGACAGTACCCGTGGGAAAATCCATAAAGGGGATGGCTATGATAAACACATCGACATTCCTCTGCATTCTGAGGCGTTCCACCGTCGCCGGAGCAGTCGTCGCAGCTGCCGTCGTCGTCGGCCCGGCCAGTGCCAACAAGGACCCGGTGACGCCAAAGCAGCTGAAGCTCTATCAAGAGGCGTTCATGGAGGAGGTCAGGAAGGGAGACCTCCTGTTCCACGGTGATGCGGCGATGGCGGAGCAGTTGGGCGTCAAGCTGTCGACCACCGGGTGGGCCTGCGCCATGTGCCATCCGATGGCCTCCGATACCCACCCGCATGCGTTCCCGAAGTTCCAGCAGTCGATGGCCAAATTCGCGACACTGCGCGACATGATCAACTGGTGCATCGAGAAACCGAACCAGGGTGAGAAGATCGATCCCGAATCGGAGGCGATGAAGGCGCTCGAGGCGTACATCACCTGGTCGAACACCGGTTCGGTGTTGGTGCCAGGCAAGTACTAGTCTCGTCGATAGCCGGGGCTCGGCTTCACGGGAGCGCGTCCGCCATCGGGGTGACACCTCGATGGTGGGGTTGAAGCAGTGGTGCGGCCCGGGAACCGCGCGGGGAGGTCTATGCGTTGGCAGAGACGGGGATGGAGCTGCGCGGCAAGTTCGCGAATGTGGACCTGGATGCGCTGGTCGACAACCGGGTCGTGCGGACCTGGCTTTATTTCGGCATGTTCTGGCTGATGGTGACGCCATCCGTCGGCGTCCTGATCTCGAGCACCTTCAACTACCCCGACTATCTTGGATCGGGAAACCTCGAGCTCACCTTCGGCCGGCTGCGCCCCGTCCACGTCAACGGTGTCATCTTCGGCGCCTTCTCGACGCTTTTCATCGGCCTTTGCTATTATCTCGTGCCGCGTCTGTCGGGGGTGCGGGTGATATGGTCGGAGTGGTCGGTTCTTCTCGCATGGGTCTGGAACATCGCAACGCTTGCCGGTTTGGTCGGCTTGCTGTTCGGCGACAGTGACGGTTTGGAAGCCGGAGAGTTTCCGCTCTATGCGAAGGTCGCATTCTTCATCGTAGTGGCTGTTGCTACCGCGCAATTCCTGATCACGATCAGTCGAAGGCTCGAGCCGGCGATCTATGTCGCGCTATGGTACTTGATCGCGACTTTCGTGTGGACGACGATGAACTTCGTGCTTGGAAGCTTCATCCTGCCGTACACGATCTCGGGCATCAACAGCGCCGCCTTCCATGGCCTCTATCTCCACTACATCGTCGGCCTGTGGCTAACGCCCGCGGGCTACGTGATCATTTACTATTTCCTGCCAATCAGCGCGCGAAATCCGCTCTATGCCCATAAGCTCTCGCTGGTAGGCTTCTGGTCCCTGGCATTGTTTTACCCGTTCGTCGGCATCCACCATTACCTCTACAGCCCGATCGCGGACTGGGCCGAGACCTTGGCCGTCGTCACATCGATGCTGCTGATCATTCCGGTGTGGACGGTGCTGGTGAACTTCTTCGGCACCATGATGGGCAAGTGGCATGAGTTCGGCAGGAACTTGCCGGCGAAGTTCCTGATCATGGGCTCGCTCATGTATCTCGTCGGCTGCTTCCAAGGCTCGACCGAGGCGCTGCGGCAGCTGCAGCAGCCGACCCACTTCACCGATTTCGTCATCTCGCATTCGCATCTCACCGTGTTCGGCACCTTCGTCGTCTGGGCGATGGGGGGCCTCGTCTATACTTGGCCGCGACTGTTCGGGCGCGAACTCTGGTCCTTCAAGCTCGGCAACTGGTCGTTCTGGCTGATCACCGTCGGCATCACGACCATGGGCCTGGTCCTCACAGCGGGCGGGCTGCAGCAGGGTTATCAATGGATGAATGGGGTCGAATGGCTCGACTCGCTCGTCTGGGTGAAGCCCTACTGGCTGGCGCGGACCCTGGCAGGCATCAGCATGGATATCGGGATGTCGCTGCTGGTGGTGAATCTGATGCTGACCGCACTGACCAGTCCGGCGGCTGAGGCGCGACGCGTCCGCGGGTCGGTCGAGGCGCTTACCCCGGCCCCGGCGGGAAGGCCTGCGCAGTGAACGTTCGCTTCTTCGCGCTGTTCGCCGGCGTCTTCTGCATCACCCTTGCGGTGATCACGCAGGGCGTGCTGCCCTTCGTGGAGCCGTCCTCGCGAACTACGCGCGTGACCTCGGTGGTGCGCACGGATTTCGGCCAGCTGAAATGGACGGTTTCAGAGGCGACGGACTACACCGAGCAGCAGCGTCGCGGCCGCAACATTTACCTGCGCGAAGGCTGCTGGTACTGCCATTCGCAATTCGTGCGGCCGGTGACCGGCGAGATCCGCCGCTGGGGACCGGTCAGCGAGGCGGGCGAATACGCCTATGACGTGCCGCACCTGTTAGGCACACGCCGGATCGGGCCGGACCTGACGCGCGTCGGCCTGAAATACAGCGACGAATGGCACCTGGCGCACTTCTACAATCCGCGGATGCTGGTGCCGGACTCGATAATGGCGCCGTATCGCGGTCTCTTCCACGAGCCCGATGCAGCCGTCCGTATCGTTGACGACGGCGCTGGCGGTCGGACCCTGGAAAGGACAGAGGTCACCGAAGGCCTTTTCGACTTCGACAGCCAGCAAGCGATCCAGCTGACGCCGAATGCGTACGGGTTGCTGTTCGTGCCGCTGAAGGCGCGCGAAAGAAAGCCGATCATCCTGACGCCGAATGACGAATACACAGGAGAAACCGTCAGCATCGCGGCGGAGACGGAATCGCTGGCGGCGCTCGTTTCCTACGTCCAGAAGCTCGGCACGAACCGGGGTAAATGGCGCGATCTTTTCGAGCCGCAAAGTCTGGAGGTCATGGATGCGACGATGCCGCGCTCCGAGGAATGGATTGCCTATGGCAAGGAAGTCTATGAGCGCCGCTGCATCGGTTGCCACGGTGCCAAAGGCGACGGCAACGGGCCGGCCGCCACCTTTATGTTTAACCAGCGGCCCAGGGACTTCACGTCCGCAGTCTTCAAATTTAGGTTGACAAAGGAGCCCCTGCCCACGGACGGGGACATGCTGCGCACCATTACTCGCGGCATCCGCGGCACGGCAATGCCCCCTTGGTACGAACTGCCGCTCAACGATCGGCTGGCGGTGATCCAGTACATCAAGTATGAGCTGGCGGTTGACCGTTCCGACCCCGCCAGTCCTTACGCTTTCTTCGTCGAGGAGCCGCCTGGCCCACCGTTGTATATCGGGCGCCCGCCGACCCCGTCCCAGACGATGCTGGACCGTGGCAAGGAGGTTTGGCAGGTGGCGAAGTGCTGGGAATGCCACGGCCAAGGCGGCAAGGGCGACGGCGAGAAGGCTGCCGGCCTCAAGGATGATATCGGGTTCGCCACCCCGCCGGCCGACCTCACCAGCGGCCAGTTCAAGTCTGGCCCGGCCGTCGAAGACATCTTCCGGACGATAACTACCGGCCTCAGCGGCACGCCGATGCCGTCGTATCGGGATTCCTTTCCGGACGAGGACCGATGGGCACTTTCCTATTTCGTGGTGGCGCTTTCCGCCTATAAAGACCCGCTCTCGCTGCAGCCGCTGTCGATCAAGCAGGAGGCCCGCGCGGCGCTGAACGATCTGGAACTGGTCGCTGACAAGCCTGAGCGAGCCTATGTGCCCGATCCGTCGGTGCCGGCGTCCGGCCCGCCAGCGCCGCCTGGCGAGAAACAGGCACCCGCCGGAGGTTAGCGCATGCTCGGTTTTGAAGTCACTGGACCATATGCGGGCGCCATGATGATGAGCCTGGCGGCCCTGTTCTTGTTCATCTGGGGCGTCCTATCCGGCGCGTTGAGCGGCACCGACAAAGCCGCCAACGACTTTTTTGAAAGGGAGATGGAGAATGAGCGATCTGCAGAGCAGCGATCCGGAGAGCCCGAGGCACCCGGAACTGGATGTACGTCAAAGCTCGCACCCTGAACTAGAGGACTATGCCGGCGGCCTGATACAGGCGCGTGTGGGCTTCATTCCGCTATGGCTTCTCGTCGTTTACGTGCTGCTGTTCGCCTGGGGGCTGTATTACATGTATGTTTATTGGGGCGGGCTCGGCCCCGGCCGTCTGTTCTAAGAAGACTGTCGCAAGAGCTGGTAAGGCAGGAGTGATGGAGATGTTGGTAGCCAAAATTCTCCTTGGGGTCGCCGCATTGAACCTCCTTTTCCTGGCCTTCGAGGTGGCGGTAAACGTGCTTCGTCTTTATTTCGGCTGACATAGGAGCAGCGGATGCTACAGGACACGGTTTTCAAGCTCGCTGACGCCGGCTTGCCACAGATGCTCGGCTTCCTCATCTATGGCGGCTGCACCGTCGGCTTTATCATCTTTCTTGTCTATCTTGTGCGGCAATAGCGACGCGGACGCGGCGCTGCGAAAACGCCAATGATCTATTACCTCGTGATCTTCGCCGCTGGATTTGCAGGCAGCTTTCATTGCATCGGCATGTGCGGCGGCTTTGCCTGCGCGCTTGGCCGCGATCAGCGAGGCGGAGGCGCAACCGTCCTTCGCCACCTGCTCTATAATACCGGCCGATTGACAACCTATTGCTTTCTGGGCGGGCTCGCGGGTGCGATCGGTCAGGTCATCTGCACCACGCAAGGTCTAACGGCGGCGCCGCTCTTGAACGGCTCCCTCGACACCGCCCAACGAATTCTCGCGATCGTCGCTGGCCTGCTCATGATTGCCATGGCGTTGCAGTTCTTCGGCTTGCTGCAGGTCTTCCATCGTCTTGCGATCGGATTTGGCGGCAGCACATTTGCATTGTCTCTGCGCGGTCTGTTGACCGCCCGGAGCAGCGCAGCACCGCTTGCCTTTGGCGTTTTCAACGGCTTCCTGCCATGTCCCCTGGTCTATGCCTTCGCCGCCCAGGCGGCGAGCACCGCCGGAGCGCTTCCCGGGCTTCTCGTCATGGCATGGTTCGGACTGGGAACCTTCCCCGCGATGTTGATGATGGGCGGCGTTGGCCGGATACTAGGGCCAGCCTGGCGGCGGCGCGGCGTGCGGCTGGCGGGCGGCTTTATTCTTTTGCTCGGTCTCATCACGCTCGGCCGTGGTCTCCTGCCTTCCGACGCGCATATCGGCCTTGCCTGGCTGGGCGGACATCCTGCATGACTGCGCATGGCGATATCCTCTGTAGCCATTGTTCGCTGCCCGTCGGCCTGCGCCCGATGGAGCGCAGGCTCAACGGTGAGGCTTGCGCATTCTGCTGCTACGGCTGTTGCATCGCCTTTCAGGTGAAGAGCGGCAGACACGAAGAGTGGGAAGCCGCCTGGCTTCTGATCCAGCTCGGCGTGGGAGGCTTTCTCTCCATGAATATCATGATGTTCAGCCTCCTCCTCTATTCGGACGCGTTCACCGGCGTCGATGCGGGCGTGCTGCCGTGGATCCACCTTTTGCTCTGGATCTTCGCGACGCCGGCGGTGGTGATTCTCGGCGGACCCTATCTGCGCGAAATGTGGCTCAATGGTATTCAGGGACGAGTGACGTCGTCGGCACTCATCGTGCTTGGCGTCGCTGCCGCTTACCTCTATTCGGCATTTGCCGTGTTCGAGGGCAGCACGCATGTCTATTTCGACACCGCCGTGATGGTGCTGATGCTGTTCACCGTTGGCCGCTATCTCGAGGCTGTTGGCCGCGCCAGGGCGGCGCGCGACCTCGAACCTCTTCTGGCCGCAGAAGGCGAGAGCGCGACCGTGATCGATGGCGCGGCAGAGATCCGCCGTCCGGTGCGGGAGGTGTCGGCCGGCATGCTGGTGCGGGTCCGGCCAGGCGAGCGCATTCCGGTCGACGGCGTGGTTGTCGAAGGGGAATCGAACACCGATGAAGCCGTGATTACCGGAGAAAGCCGGCAAGTGACCAAGGGCGCCGGCTCCAAGGTGATTGCCGGCAGTATCAATATCGACGGCCCGCTCCTGATCCAAAGCAGCGGTGACGGAACTGCAACCCGCTGGGCGCGGATTTGCCGGTCGGTGCGCGAAGCGCTGGGCCGTCGCAGTCCAACCCAGCGTCTTGCCGATCGCGTCGTTGGCGTGTCCGTGCCGCTCGTCCTCGCCCTCGGCGGGCTGACGATCGTTTACTGGGCGCAGTCATTGCCGTTCGATCGGGCGTTGCTGATTGGCCTCTCGGTACTGGTGGTTGCCTGTCCTTGTGCCGTCGGCCTCGCTGCTCCGATGGCGACATCACTCGGCATCGGCCGGTTGGCACGGCACGGCTGCGTTGTCCGCGACCCCGGCGTGCTTGAGACCCTCGCGCGTGTCCGGTTGCTCGCCTTCGACAAGACCGGCACTCTGACGGCGGGCAAAGCGCGTCTCGTCGGCGTCGACTGCCAGGAGGTCGGCATCGACGAAGTGCTGGCGCGCGCCGCCGGTCTGGAGCGACTTTCCGAGCATGGTCTGGCGCGGGCCATCGCGGCAGCCGCCGCTCAGCGCGGCATCACGCCGCTCGTCACCCGCGATGTCCGGACGGTTCCCGGCCGTGGCGTCCGCGGCAGCGCCGAAGGCCGGCCCGTAGCGGCAGGGAACGGCAGATTGATGAATGATCTGGGCTGGCCGCTTCCCCCGTCGCTGACTGAGCGTGCGCGGTCGCTGGAGGCGAGCGGTTATTCGGTGGTCTATGTCGGTTGGGGCGAGCAGGTTCACGCCGTGCTGTCGCTCGATGATTCACCGCTCCCCGAGGCGCATGCCGCGATCGCGGCCCTGCGTGAGCGCGGGCTCGACGCCACGCTGTTGACCGGCGACTTGGCGCCAGCGGCGGAGCGGATCGCGGCTCTGGTCGGGATCAAGGACGTCCAAGCGGGCCTTTCGCCGGAGGCCAAACGGCTGGCCCTGGATCGGCTCCGCCATGACCACAGTTCGGTGGCGATGGTCGGCGATGGACTGAATGACGGGCCGGTCCTGGCCGCCGCAGATGTCGGTATTGCCGTCGGCTCCGCCACCGATCTCGCCCGCGAGACTGCAGCGCTCGTGCTGCCTGCGGACGGATTGTGGATGCTGCCCTGGATCGTCGACGTGGCCCGTGCGGTCCGCAGGACCATCTTGACCAACCTTATGTGGGCGTTCGGCTACAACCTCGTCGCCCTGACGTTCGCAACACTCGGACTTCTGCAGCCAATCCTTGCGGCGGCGGTCATGGCCGGCTCGAGCATTCTCGTGGTGGTGAATTCGCTGCGGCTGGAGCGGCTGCCCGATCCTGTTCCAGCGCTGATCCCGGAGCAACGATCCGGCACCAAGTCGCAACGTACCCACGATGGCGCCGGCATTTCCGCAATGGCCGGCCCGGCCGTCGAGCGGAGTTGACTTTCGTTCAGCCAAACACGTCGTGCGTGAAGGCGTCATACCAGCCTTCCGCCGCGCGCGCAGCCTGCCGGCGGACCTCGGAGCTTTCCTCGACCTTGCTGACCAAGCTGATGACGCTCTTGAGCTTCCCGTCGACGGGCTTGAAGCTGATGGCGTTGCTGAACGCATCGTCGGGGGCGAGATAGGTGTAGCAGGTGTTGAACAAATGCGCCGGGAAACGCGCTGATCCAGTGAGATCGGCCGCGATGGCAAAGGCGCAGGCTTTGGCCTGGCTGTTGGCGCAGAAGGCGGATTTCGGCATATCCCCGCCGATGATCGCGTCACCGACCAGATGGACGCCGGGCTGCAGCGCCGATTCGAAGGTGACCGGATCGACCGGACACCAGCCCGACCGATTGGCGAGCCCCGCCTGCTGCGCCAAGCGCCCGGCCATTTGCGCCGGGATGACATTGGCCACCGCGGCCTTGAATGTAGCTCCCGCGGTGATCACCGACCGGGTCTTCGCGTCGATTGCCGTGACCCCGCCGGTGAACTGAGCCGGTAGCCATTCGATCATTCCCGGATAGTGGCGGTTCCAAGCGTCCTGGAACAGGTCCTGCGCGTTGAAGCTGTCTTTCGCATCGAGGATCAGAATTTTGGCCTTGGGTTTGCGGCGCTGGAAATAGGATGCGACGAGGGAAGCGCGCTCGTAGGGGGCGGGCGGGCAGCGAAACGGATTCGGCGGAGCAACGAGCACGAACAGCCCGCCGTCCTCCATGCTTTCCAGTTGCCGGCGCAGCAGCTTGCTTTGCGGTCCTGCATTCCAGGCGTGCGGCATGATCTCCATCGCCGCTTCGTCATAGCCCTTAAGCGCCCGATCCCTGAATGCGATGCCTGGCGCAACAACGAGACGGTCGTAGCTGAGCTTTGAACCGTTGTTGAGCGCAACGGTTTTCGCCGCCGGGTGAATCGCCGCGGCGGACTCATGAATGACGATGATACCATTTTGTTTTGCCAGCGCTTCATAACCATGACTGAGCGATTCGAACGGGCGCAGCCCGGCGAGATAGAGATTGCTGAAGAAACAGGTCGCGTAGCTCTGCCGCGGTTCAACCAGGGTCACCTCGATAGCCGTGGCGCTGGCGGCGAGATATCTGGCGACCGTTGCGCCGCCGATGCCGCCGCCGATCACGACGACACGCGCCTTGGCCTGGCCCCGCGCCTTCGGCTGGTTGAGCGCCGTTAACAACGCTGCTCCGGTAAGGCGGCCGAACTCGCGACGAGTCCAGGATTTCATCGCGGGTTACTTCCCTGCGCTGCGACATAGCGCGCGACGCTCGCGATCTCCTCGTCGCTGAGCGACAGCGCGATAACGTGCATGATGTGATTTGGACTCTCGCTCGCCCGGTAGGCAAGCAGGGCGTTGGTAAGCCTCTTCTCACCAAGCCCGATGATGCTGGGAATGCCTGTGCCGCCGCCATCGAGACGATGGCAGGACGCACAGATTGCGGCGAGTTGAGCGCCTTGATCGGGCCCCGCCGCCGCGCCGGATTGGCTGAAGAGCAGCACGAGGCCCGTGGCAATCGCAGATCTCGCGACGGGGCGCATGCTGAATACCCGTCTGTTTCGCAGTTTTCCGGTCACGCTCCCACTCAACTTGTCCACGCTATAATTCGCGCAGCTCGATTGCGTCGACACCTCAACCGACCGTGAACTGGTGCGACAACATATAAACGCCACCCCCGTCTTCTTCCCAGACAAAATCGAGCCGGCCGCTCTCCGTCGCGCGCAAGGAAAATTCGAAGAACGGGTTGGCCGAAATCGCCTCGTGAAGATCGACACTGAACACCACAGTTTCGTTGTAGCGACAGACAAACTTGTTGATGATCTTGCGCGGGATTACATTGCCTTGATCATCATGGCGTAGCCCCGTTTCCATCTCATGGCTGATAATGGTCTTGACCTGAAAAATCTCCCCCTTCGCCGCAGCGTTTGGCACGATCACGCGTGGTGTCGGGGTGGTCACAGTCTCTCTCCGATCCTCAGGCACAGCCATCCGTGGCGACACGGACCCACGTCGTGGTCATCAGCAAAATGCCGTCATTCATTTCAGCGACAGCGACGACGTGTTGCGGTTTGGCAAGCCGGATGCGCGTCGACACGCGGGGCAGACTGCGTTGCGGGACGAAGTGGAAACTGGCCACTTCGATGAGCGGGTTCCGCGGCGCGAACACGCGCATCTGCCTTACATGGTCGGCCTCGGTCATGGGGCTGTCGATGTAAAGACTCATGGGCACGGTGTAGCCGGTCGGGAAGTCCGTCGGCATTATCAGGTGAAGGCGATCCGACACCGTGGCCGTCCGTCCGGTGAGCTGCTCGATGAGATCCAACGCTTCATCGTTCGCACGCGCGCTCCGCGGCGAGAAGAGCGTGATCCCGGCAAACCCCACACTCCCGGCGATCAACACATCGCGGCGCGTCAAGCTCATCGTCCCGGTCTCCAAACCCTGCCACCTCTTTAGGCCACTCTAAGAACGCATCAGCGGCGGCAGGCGGCGCACTCGGACACATCAGTGCGGCAGCTTCTACCAAATTTAGCACCGACAACCGCTGGGAGCAATCTCGCGGAAGTGCCCATGGCCGCCCTTTAAACCAATGCATTCTGTTTTACCGGCCGTTGGGAGCACGCCGGCGGATTCTGCGACTACCCAACTTCGGTCGCCGGCCTGATCGCTGGAGGCGTTATTGCGGCACCGCTGTCGGGATAGATGGTCAAGGCATTGCGGGAAAGGACGCTCTTGGGTTGTCGGATCTCTGATCACACTCTTGGCCGGCTATCAGATGCTCGAATTAACTGGAGCGCTCGAACCGCGCCAGCGCAATGTCTGATTTTACAAGCCTGCGCGACACTCATGATAAGGCTGAAAAAGGACGGGTTAGGGTGGGAAGCGGTCGTTGGTCTCGTCCCAACGAGCAAGTAGCGCCCCTGAGCTGACCCATCCGGGCCGGACCCCGGGGCAGTCTCGCGTGCCGCCCGAGATAACTCGCGAGGCTAAGCCCAGAACGCATCCCAGGCGTAGAGGTCGTAGAAGTGCTCCCGGCAGTCAATCACCTTGCTATTCTTGATGTCGAAGACATCCAGCCGTTTGCCGTTGCGCTCCCCGGTATTGCCATGGACGCCGACCACGCGTCCGTCCTCGCTCGCCATCCCGGGCTTGCCGCGTCCAACGGCGAGGCGCGGCGACACATCCAGGGCGGCGCCGTGCGGCTGAACGACCGGTCCGTGTCCGACGATCGCCGGTTGGTGACACTTGAGGATCCAGGTCCGGAACAAGTCGTAAAACTATCGCTCGGCAAGAAAAAACACGTTCTGGTGCGGCCGGTCTGACCAGCGCCTGATTGTGCAGCACGCTCTCAGCTGCCGCTCTCCAGCCGATTGCGGCGGTACCAAAAGTTGCACGGAGCAAGCCCGCGCAACTTTGTTGTCGTCAAAGTTCACACCGGCTGCGTCGGGACCGTGGCAGCAGCCTCCAATTCGTTAAACCGCCCGTGGACTTCGATATCATCGAGAAGTCCCATCCACAGCGACACACATAACCCAACCATCACGAGGAGGAACGGCGCGGCCGCGACAATGGATGCGGTTTGGAGCCCAGCCAAGCCACCCATCACCAGCAACACACAAGCAGAGGCTCCGGCCAAAATGCCCCACAGAACCACGATCCCGGACCTTGGGTGAAGAGTTCCGCGCGAAGAGAGCATTCCCATGACAACGGAAGCCGCGTCAGCTCCCGACACGAAGAATATTGCAACCAGGAACATCGCAAGGGTCGATGTCAGCGTAGTGGCCGGATATTGGGCAAGAAGCGCGAACAGCGATACTGGAGCGCCCTTTTCGTTGACGGCTTCGACAAGTCCGCCCAATCCCATCAGTTCCGAGTGAAGTGCAGTTCCGCCCATGACGGTGAACCAAAAGAAGGTAACAGCGCTGGGGATGAGCAACACGCCAACGATAAACTCGCGGATTGTGCGGCCCCGAGAGATCCGAGCTATGAAAACGCCGACAAAGGGAGCCCAGGATATCCACCAGGCCCAATAGAAGATGGTCCAGCTGCCAAGCCACTTTCCGTCGCTGAATGCTGCCGTGCGGAACGACATGGAGACCAGGTCGCTGAGGTAGTAGCCGAGCGATTCGATCAGCGTGTCGAATATGAACACGGTCGGTCCAATGATCGCCAGAAAGAGCAGCAGCAGCAGAGCAATGACCATGTTCAGGTTGCTCAGGAATTGCACGCCCTTGCCAACCCCGGAAACCGCCGACAGGATGAACAGAACGGTCAATGCCGCGATAATTGTCAACGCAATCGTTGCGGACTCGCCGGTATTCCAGAGGAAGTTCATTCCGCTGTTGATCTGCTGAGCGCCAAGTCCCAACGAAGTGGCCGTTCCAAACAGTGTCGCGATGATTGCGAGGACATCGATCGCCCGGCCGATCGGGCCGTGGATGCGGCTGCCTAGCAGAGGCTGGAAGGCACTCGACATCAAAGTCGGCAGGTTGCGCCTGTAGCTGAAGTACGCAAGCGCCAATCCGACAACCGCATAGATCGCCCACGGGTGCAGCGCCCAATGGAAATAGGCGTATTGCATTGCCACGACCGCGGCCTCCCTCGACTGCGGCTCCGCCATTCCGTGCGGTGGCGCGCCAAAATGGAAGACCGGTTCGGCCACTCCCCAAAACATCAGGCCGATGCCCATGCCGACGCTGAACATCATGCAGACCCATGACACGGTCGAAAATTCAGGCTTTTCGTCATCTCGCCCGAGCTTGATCTTGCCGAACCTGCCAACCGCCAGGAAAACAGCGAACATCAGGAAGAACGCCGTCGAAACGACAAACATCCAGCCGAATGTCTTGATGATCGTATTCAAAGTTGCTGTCGCCACTGTGGCGAGACTGTCAGGAGCAAGGCCGCCCCAAAGCACAAAGCCGCCAGCTATGATGACAGCCGGCCAAAATACGCCGGAGTCTACACTCCGGGTGCCTGTTACGGACATCCGCTCACTCCCATTTTTGCGTGAACATCGTGCGCGGCCGGCTTTTCAAGCATTTTCTGGCTGGAACGACAGAGCGGTTCGCGTGGTAAAACTGATTGAATGACGTTGGGTTAGCTGGCTCAATCGCGACTTTGTTGCGACCCAGTTCCGACACATTCGAAAAGTTGTCGGTCATGTCATCCGCGCTTCGACTACATCGACCATCGCGCAACGCTGCTTTGCTTAATGCGGAGGAACCCGCTCTTGCCGGAGAGCGGCAGTCCTTCCCGCATGGTCATAGAGCGTGAGAGCGTGCCCTGGACGGTGGTGCCGATCCGAGGGCCGCGCAGCACGCCATTAGCCCGCTTCAGATAGCCGGCGCCCTTGATCAGCCACATGCCCAAATTGCTGGATTTGGCAGCCCAGGAAGGATAGGCTTGGTTTTTGGTTCAGGCGATGGAACAGAGACTAGCCGCAATTCTGGCTGCCGATATGGCGGGCTACAGTCGGCTAATGGAGGCCGACGAATCCGGCACGCTCGCACGCCTTCGGACCCATCGCATAGAACTGGTCGATCCCGCCATCGCGAAGAACAAGGGCCGGATCATCAAGACCACCGGAGACGGCATGCTCGTTGAGTTCCAGAGCGTGACCGATGCCGTGAAATGCGCCGTGGAAATCCAACAGCGCATGAAACGGCGCAATTCGGATGTGCCGCAAGAACGGCGTATCGAATTCAGGATCGGCATAAATCTCGGCGACATCATTTTCGACGATGAGGACATTTTTGGCGACGGCGTCAACATTGCCTCGCGCATCGAGCAACTCGCCGACGTCGGCGGTATCTGCGTGACCGCAGCGGTGGCGACCCAAATTGCCGACCGTCTCGAAATTGCCATGGAGGATTTGGGCGAGAAGACGTTAAAGAACATCAGCCGCCCGGTTCGCCTCTATCGCGTTGGGTTTGACAGTCATGTCCTGCCAGAAGTCGAGGCAAAGCGATCCATCTCGAAACCTTCGATAGTGGTGCTGCCATTCAACAACATGAGCGGCGACCCCGAGCAGGAATTTTTCGCGGACGGACTGACCGAGGACATCATCACCGAATTGTCCCGCCATCATGAACTGTTCGTCATCTCGCGCAATTCCAGCTTCGTCTACAAGAACCGCGCCGTGAATGTGCGCGAGGTGGCCGAGAAACTCGACGTCCAATACCTGGTGGAGGGAAGCGTTCGCAAGATCGGCAACAGGGTGCGCGTGACGGTTCAGCTCATCGACACGGCGAATGACGCTCATATTTGGGCAGACAAATATGACCGGAAGCTGGACGACATATTCGCGATTCAGGATGAGGTAACCGCGGCGATCGCAGCCACGCTGCCCGGTCGTGTCGAGGCGGCTCAGCGGGACCAGCTCGCGCGGGCGAAACCTGCAAACATGGCCGCGTATGAATGTGTTCTTGCTGCCAAGGTGCTGCATCACCGAGGCACGATTGAGGATAATGAACGCGCGCAAACCTTGATAGGCAGGGCCGTCGCGCTCGACCCCGATTATGCCCATGCCCATGCCTGGCGCGCCTGCATTCTTGGCCAGGCCTGGGTCCATAACTGGTGCAAAGACAGGGATGCCGTCTGGAACGACATCTTGGCAGCGCTGGACAGGGCGCTGGCGCTGGACGACAACGATGCCGATGTCCACCGCATCCTCGCCGCAGTGAACGTGAACAACAATGAGCTGACCACAGCGCGCTACCATCAAGAGCGCGCCCTCGCCCTCAATCCCAACTACGACCTCGTGGTGGTGCAGCAAGGCGAGTTGTTGACGTGGCTGGGAAGGCCGGAAGAGGGAATTGAATGGATCCGCAAGGCAATGCAGTTGAACCCGCACCACCCGGAGAGGTTCTGGAGCCATCTAGGAAAGGCGCATTTCGCCGCGCGCCAGTATGGCGAGGCGATCGAAGCTTTCATGCATCTGTCAACCATGGACTCGGTTCAGCACGCTTTCGCCGCTGCCTGCTACGGCTGGCTCGGCGACGAAATCGCGGCCGCGGCGCATCTGCGCAAGATCAAAACGCTCGATCCCCAGTTCGACCTCGATTCATTTATCGCCACCCTGCACTATGCCCAGAAGTCTGATGTGCAGCACGTCCGCGAGGGACTGCTGAAAGCCGGTATTGCCAACCTGTAGCCAGCCGGTGACTACGAACCGGATCCAATCGGGGACAGGCAAAAAGACCGGCCCCCACCCAAGGACGAAGCCGCGCCCCCGGGCCCGGGCCGGCGCCCCCCAACCGGCCGCCGAAAAGCATGGGCCTGTTCGGGCCGGTGGCAAGCCTGCCGGAATTTCC
>NZ_JBVVQE010000089.1:0-24231 GCF_055811435.1 Mesorhizobium sp. WSM4837 | reverse complement strand
CCCCCCCCCCCCCCCCCCCCCCCCCCCCCCCCCCCCCCCCCCCCCCCCCCCCCCCCCCCCCCCCCCCCCCCCCCGCGGCCGGTCCGCAGCGAAGCCAGATCGTGCTTGAACGCAGCGATCGCCCCGTCCATGCGCCGTTTGAGATCATCGTATTCGCCACTCATCATCGTCTCCTCGACCCGTTAGCCGGATTCACTTCAGGGTAACCCGTATTCAAGCCTCGATCCGAAAACCGGTTCCCGTTTTTCGCCTACGGAAAACCTTCGGTTCGGCATCGGGCTCCCGATCAGTCGTCCGTGACGACCGTGCAACGTCCGCCGCCCCTCAGAATATCACCGAAACCACCCTTCTCGTGGATCGAATAGACGATTATCGGGATGTTGTTTTCGCGCGCAAGTGCAATCGCGGCCGTATCCATGATCGAAAGACCGCGTTTTATGACTTCGCCATGGCTGATCCGCTCGAAGCGGGTCGCATGCGGGTCCTTCTTGGGATCGGCGGAATAGACGCCATCGACCTGGGTGCCCTTGAACAGCGCGTCGGCGCCGATTTCCGCCGCGCGCAGCGCCGCGGCCGAATCGGTGGTGAAGAACGGATTGCCGGTGCCGCCGGCAAAGATGACGACCTTGCCCTGGTTCATGTAGGCGGTCGCCTGGCGCTGCGAAAAGCTCTCGCAAAGCTCAGGCATGGCGATTGCAGACAGCACCACCGCGTCGACCCCGATCTTGTTCAGCGAGGTGCGCAGCGCCAGCGAATTGATGACGGTGGCGAGCATGCCCATGTGGTCGCCGGTGACGCGATCGCCGCCCTTGGAGGCAACGGCGACGCCGCGAAAGATGTTGCCGCCGCCAATGACAACCCCAACCTCGATGCCCAGGGTACGGGCCTCGGCGATGTCGGCGGCGATGCGATCGACCACCGACACGTCGATGCCGAAATGCTGCTCACCCATCAGCGCTTCGCCCGACGCTTTCAGCAAGACACGTCGGTAGAGGGGCTTCACCGTCATCTGGTCCTCATCATTATGCGTGTGACGCGCCCGGGGCGGCTTCCCCGCTCAGGCGCTGCCCCGAAACATTGGCGTTCCGATACACGAAGGGCGCTGCGATGTCACGCGGCGCCGGAACCGGCAAACGCTCTTCCAGCCATTGGCTTACACCGGCAAATGCAACTTGCACGAGCAGACCCGGGCATGATCAGATCCGGGCATGAGCAGATCCGGGCATGAGCAGATAGTCAGCCGGCCTGTCGCCGACGCATGGCGTTCATCGATACCGCGCAACAAATCGGCCGGGCATCCTCGCGAACACCCGGCCGTAAAGTCTTTTCAGAAAGATGGAGTGCGTTTTACTTCTTGACCGCCGCCGCGACTTCCGCCGCAAAGTCGGTCTCGTCCTTCTCGATGCCCTCGCCGAGCGCGAAGCGCAGATAGGCAGTGATCTTGGCCGGTGCGCCGATTTCCTTCTCGGCATCCTGCAGCGCCTTCTCGACGGTGATGTCAGGATTGAGCACGAAAGCCTGCTTGAGCAGCACGACCTCTTCGTAGAACTTGCGCAGGCGGCCCTCGACCATCTTCTCGATAATCGCTTCCGGCTTGCCGGACTGGCGCGCCTGGTCGGCGAAGATCGCCTTCTCGCGCTCGACCGCCGCCGGGTCGAGTTCTTCCGCGGTCAGCGCCATCGGGTTGGTGGCGGCTACATGCATGGCGACCTGACGCGCAAAGGCGTTGGCGGCCTGCGCGTTGCCTGACGTCTCGATGGCGACCAGCACGCCGAGCTTGCCAAGGCCGTCGGCAACCGCATTGTGGACGTAGGTTGCGACGGCGCCCTGCTCGACGATGAGCTTGGCCGAACGGCGGAAGCCAAGATTCTCGCCAATGGTGCCGACAGCGTCCTTGATGGTGTCGGCAACCGACTTGTCGGAACCCGGATACGGGGCGGCTGCAACGGCCTCGGTCTTGCCGCCATAGGCGAGCGCCACCTTGGCGACATTGGCGACGATCTCCTGGAAGGCAGCGTTGCGGGCAACGAAGTCGGTCTCGGAATTGACCTCGACGATCGCCGCCTCACGCACGCCGGAATCGACGCCGATGAGCCCTTCGGCCGCGGTACGGCCGGCCTTCTTGTCGGCCTTGGAGATGCCCTTCTTGCGCAGCCAGTCGACGGCCTCTTCCATGTTGCCGTTGGTCTCGTTCAACGCCATCTTGCAGTCCATCATGCCCGCGCCGGTCAAGTCGCGGAGTTCTTTGACCTGTGCAGCCGAAATGCTCATTGTCGCCTCTTCGTTTAAAATGCACCGACGCACCACCGGTCCTCGATGATGCGCCTGGCGCCAGCGCTCAGCGCGCCAAAATATGAGAAATGAAGGCCGAAACCGGCCTTCGCTGTTACGCTTCCGGTGTCTGGGCGGCCGGTGTCTCGGCGGCCGGCGTCGGCTCGAGTGCCGGCTCGATCGGAGCCTCGGCCAAAGCGCCGACGTCGATGCCAAGCGCGCCCTGCTGGCGAGCAATGCCGTCGATTGCAGCCTTGGCGATCAGATCACAATAGAGCTGGATGGCGCGGGCCGCGTCGTCATTGCCCGGAATCGGGAAGTCGATCTTGTCCGGGTCGCAGTTGGAATCGATGATGGCGACGACCGGGATGCCGAGACGCTTGGCCTCGAGGATGGCGATCGCTTCCTTGTTGGTGTCGATCACGAACATCAGGTCTGGCGTCGAGCCCATGTCCTTGATGCCGCCCAGCGCCTTGTCGAGCTTTTCGCGCTCGCGGTCGAGGTTGAGGCGCTCCTTCTTGGTGAGCCCCTGGGCCTCGCCAGCCAGCATCTCGTCAAGCTTGCGCAGGCGCTGGATGGAGTTCGAGATCGTCTTCCAGTTGGTCATCATGCCGCCGAGCCAGCGGGAGTTGACATAGTACTGGGCCGAGCGCTGTGCGGCGTCGGCGACGATGTCGGACGCCTGGCGCTTGGTGCCGACGAACAGCACGCGGCCACCCTTGGCGACGGTGTCGGAAACCTGCTTCAGCGCCTGGTGCAGCAGCGGCACCGTCTGCGAGAGGTCGATGATGTGGATGTTGTTGCGGGCGCCATAGATATAGGGCGCCATCTTCGGGTTCCAGCGGTGGGTCTGGTGGCCGAAGTGAATGCCAGCTTCCAAAAGCTGGCGCATGCTGAAATCAGGCAGAGCCATTGTTATGTCCTTTTCCGGTTAGCCTCCACGGACACAGGCATTTCTGGACTTTGTCCTCGAACGCCACCGGAGGTTTCAGCCGGATTTCTCCCGGGCAGACACCAAAGTCCGTGTGTGGAATGAGCGCGCATATAGAGGGGATGCGCGGCAAACGCAAGCGCTGCGGTATCTTGCGGCTCAGCGTGCGGCGATCAGCGCACCGGTGCCGATCATGGCGCCGCCGGCAAACCTGTTCATCAAGCGCATCCGCCTTGGCGTCTTGAACCAGCCCGAAGCCTGCCCGGCAAGCACCGCATAGACGCCCATAGTGATAATGTTGACGCCGATCACGACCGTAACCACGAGCAGCCCCTCAGCGAAGTTCATTGCATTGAGATCGAGGATCAACGGCATGATGGAGGCGTGGAACAGGATCGCCTTGGGATTGCCCAATGCGATGGAGATGCCGAGGTAAAACGATCGAGACAGTCTTGCCTGCGTAACCTCCAGTCCATTCGATCGCGCGGAAGCCGATCTCCACATCCTGACGCCAAGAAACATCAGATAGGCTGCACCCGCATATTTCAGGATGAGAAAAACCCATTCGAAGGTCTGTGCCAGTGCCACGAGACCGAGCAGCGCCAAAGTCACCAGCACCGCGTCGCCGGCGGCGATACCGAGGCCAGCCAGGAACGCGCGAACGAACCCGCGCGAAACGCCGTTGGCAATGACCGTGAATACCGCCGGGCCAGGCGTGGCGGCGGCGAATGTGATCGCAGCGCAGTAAGCCAGAAATGCCGTCAACGTCATGGTCGTATCTTCCCCTTCGGCACGCGGACCCGCCGGAAAACAGCAACGATCTCCTCGCGGCTGCATTCGACGGCGCCTAGCCGCACCGCACGGTCGCGCTCGAAGCCGGTTATGTCATAATGCGGCGCCGATGTCTTCGGCGGCCCCTGATAGGACGAGCGCTTGACGCCGAGCTGTGCTGCAAAACGATGCAGCTCGTCGGTGTCGTCGGCCAGCAGGTGACACCAGCGGTGGCCGACCCATTTCCAGATCGCCGCGTCGACATAGACCGCCATGAGGCTTGCCGCACTCCTTCATCTTGGGCCGACCAGCGGAGCCGCAGTTCACCCGCAGCCGAGATCCAACGTCAGCGATGCCAATGCTAGAGATGCCAATCCTAGCGATGATAGAAGGGATTCGGATAGAAAATGAAGCTGCCGGCGGCTTCGAGTTCGGCCACGGTCGTGGTGACGGCCGCCTGCATGCGCCGGTGCAGTTCGGCGAAGGCATCGTCGATAGAGCCCGGAAAGGCGTGCAATCCCAACGGCTCCGGCACCCGGATATGCGCGCAGCGCGGCCCGGCCGGTTGCGGTACGAAGCAATTGATCGTGTCGCGCAGCGTGCCCTTGCAATAATCGTTGCGGATACGCTTCAGATGCTCTGCGATCTCCTCTTGCGCAATGCGCGGATTGGCTGAGGCCCACGGTCCGACGCGTTGGAGACGCTGGATCGTGTCCGCCAGCGAGCGGATCTGTTTTTGTCGCTCGGCGTCGCCGGTGCCTTCCCGCAGCCAGCGGCGCGCCCGGCGCAAAAGCTCGGCGATCTCGCTGGCGCCGGGATCGACCGAAATACCCTCCCCCAGGCGCCGGCTCAATTCGAGCAGCAATTGCTTGTGCCGCGCAGCATACGAAGCCCGTTCGTCGGGCGCCCTGGCGCAGGCAATCTCATCGCGCGACAGCAGCGTCGCATAGATATGGTGGACGCGCTCCGGCAGCGTATCGGCGGCACGGCGCTCAATCTTCAGGCTTTTCTCGACATAGGCGCATTCCTGCGCCAGCGCCGGCTCGACATTTTTGGTGAAGGCGAGCTTCCAGACGACCGGCGCGATCCAGACTTTGAAATCCTGATCCGTGACGCGACCGCGCTTGAGCGCTTCGAACCCCATCTCGACCGCCCCCGGAAGAAGCGGAGCGACGACATTGCCATGCCAGCCGACGCCGCCTTCGGGATGCAAGAGAACGCCATGCCCTTTCAGCGCCCAGGCGATCGAGTGTTCCTTGGCAGCGCCGCTGTTGCCGGGTATCTGGGCGATCAGATTGTTGGCCAGCCAGAATTTCTGCATGATCCGGCCGAGGCCGTTGACGACGCCATGCGTGGCCCAGGATGCCGCGAGCGGACTGACCCTCGAGACGATCTCCTTGTCGATCATCCAGTCGGTGAAGAATTCCGGATGGTTGGGCGTGATGAACGTTGCCTTGCCTGCGCCGCAACAGGCCTTCAGCCGCTGCCGGTCCTCGTCGGGAAAGTCGATATGGCGGACATTGGCGACACCGCGCAATCCGGCCACGCGGTTGAACGGCAACAGGTCGCGAAACCCGGGAATGCCACGCAGCATGACGACCCGGTTGACGACAGTCATGATCCTGATCAGCGCCGGATTGGGCGTCGGCGCCACGAACACATCGATTTTGCTCAACCCACCCCCCGATCGATCCCTCGGCGTAGAGGTTGAAATGCAATTGCGGCGTGTTCAAGTCATTCGCCGCCGCCTTGCGGGCGTGGCTAACCCAAGGCTCTATTTCGGCGGACAGGGTTTCGTCTGATCGAACAGCGAAAGATTGACCAGCTTGCCGGTCATCGAGAAGTCGTTGTAGTCCATGAGCAGGTCGCGCGTGATGCCGTTCTCATGCAGCTTGAAGCTGATCCGGTATTCCGGCACCTCCTCGCCTGACTTGTCGGTGCTGTCGAAATAGGCGATGTCGACTGGCCAGTATTTGTCGGTGGCGAGTTTTGCCAGTGCCGGCACTTCCGGATCGGTCTTGTCGGCATCGGTTTTCTTGCCGACGACGACGGTGGTGGTCATCACCTTGTTGGCATCTTCCGAACCGTCGAACAGGTTGGTTTCGTAGAAATTTTCGCCCTTTTCGGCCTTGTCGATCAGTTCGACCAGATGCTGTGTCGGAAACTGGGTGGCCGGCAGTTCGACGCTGCTCTGCTCCGGCTTGTCGATGTCGACCTTGAGGCCCTTCGTTTCCTTAGTCGCGGTGCCCTTGACCTCCTTGTCGAGAGTCTGGTCGACGAAGGATTTTGTCACGAACGAGAAGGTCTTGCCTTCGGCGTCCTCGAAAGTGGTCGTCTGCTGGTCGGTCAGCCTTGTATTCTCGTTGGTGACGATCTGGGTGACGAAACGGAACTTCACCGTATAGCCTTCGCAAGGCGAGCCGTTGAACTCGTAGACCATGCGGCCGGAAATGCCGGTGATGCCGGAGCGGTCGGAGGCCTTGTCCAGGGTCAGATCGTAAACCGCGCGATGCGCCTGCAGCGCCGGCACGGCAAAAGCCGGCGCCATCGAGAACACCGCTGGCAGCAGGACAGCGTGGAATGCGAGGCGTGTTGCGCGCATGAGGGGCTCCGATCATCGCGCCTGATGGCAGGCCGCAGGGAAAGAGGTCCAGCTTAAAAAAAGTCGTGGCGGAAGCGAGGCAAAAATTGCAATTTCGGCCCGGCCTGCGCAGCGTCATCAAGCAATAGGGAAATACCATGACTGAAACAATCGAAAAGCGGCTATGCGATCTCGGCGTGACGCTTCCGGTCGCTGCCGCGCCCGCCGCCAACTACGTGCCCTATTGCAGATCAGGCAATCTGCTGTTCATCGCCGGACAGCTGCCGCTCAGCGAGGGCAAGCTGCAGGCGAGCGGCCTGCTCGGCCGTGATGTCGACATCGCAACCGGCCAGCAAGCGGCAAAATACTGCGCGATCAACATATTGGCGCAGGCCAAGGCAGCACTTGGCGATCTCGAGAAAATCCGCCGCGTGGTGAAGATCACCGTCTTCGTCGCCTCGGCGCCGGATTTTTTCGAGCAGCACCTGGTTGCCAACGGCGCCTCGGATCTACTGGTTGCAGTGCTCGGCGATCCCGGCAAGCATGCTCGCGCCGCCGTCGGTGCCGCCTCCCTGCCGCTTAATGCCGCAGTGGAAATCGAAGCCATCTTCGAAGTCGAATGAGCCCGGCATGACCGACCTTTCATGGCTGACCGCCCGACCCATTGCCCATCGCGGCCTCCACGACATGAACAAGACGCGCTGGGAGAACACGCTTTCCGCCTTTGCCGCTGCGGCTGAACGCGGCTATGCGATCGAATGCGATGTGCATCTGTCGTCAGACCGCATCCCGGTGATCATCCACGATGGCGATCTGAAGCGGCTGACCGGCCAGGACGGTTTCGTCTGGCAGCGCACGGCAGCAGAAATGACGGCCCTCAAGATCGGCGGCACATCAGATCGTCTGCCGACGCTGCAGCAGGCCCTCGACCTGGTCGATGGTCGCGTGCCGGTGGTCGTCGAGTTGAAAGGGGTTCCCGGCCGTGACGAAGGCTTGGTGGAAAGCGTCGGCAAGATGCTCAAGAACTACAGGGGCAAGGCGGCGATCATGTCGTTCGACCACTGGCTGATCCGCGACTTCCCAAAACACGCGCCCGGCATTCCGGGCGGACTGACCGCTTATGGCAACGAAGTCAAGCTGATCGAGGCGCATTTCGCCATGCTGGCGCACGACATCGCCTTCGCCTCCTACGCCGCCGGCGACCTGCCGAACCAGTTTGTCAGTTTCGTGCGCGAAAGGCTCAAAATGCCGGTCATCACGTGGACCGTGCTCGACCAACCGGCGGTCGACCTGACCTTCAGATATGCCGACCAGATGACGTTCGAAGGATTTGAGCCGGATCTTGTGCAGGTCGCTTGAACTGAGCTTGCATGGACCGGCACGGAGCTTAAATAGGCCTCATGGATCAAGGCGATGAAGGCGACGGGCAAACGGCGAATGGAGAGTATGCGATCCGGGTTGCCTCCGGCATCGGAGCCTTCACCTGCGCCGAATGGGATGGCCTCGGCGGAACCTCACGCGGCGATACAGAAAACGGATACAACCCACTTGTTTCGTTCGCTTTTTTGAGCGCTCTTGAGGATTCCGGCTGCGCCGTGCGGCGCACCGGCTGGCAGGGCCATCATCTCAGGCTCGAGACAGCGCAGGGAAAGCTGCTCGGTGCCATTCCCTGCTACCTGAAATCGCACAGCCAGGGCGAATATGTATTCGATCACGGCTGGTCGGACGCGTTCGAGCGCGCTGGCGGGCGTTACTATCCAAAACTGCAATGCGCCGTGCCGTTCACGCCGGTCACCGGCCCTCGCCTGCTGGTCAACAAGGGCGAGGACAGTCGCGCCGTGAAGGCCGGCCTGGCAGCCGGCCTGAAGGCGGTGACGGAAAAACTCGGCGTTTCCTCCGCGCATGTGACTTTCGCGCAGCTGAGGGATGTCGAAGCGCTGGAAGCGGCGGGGTTTTTGCACCGCACCGACCAGCAGTTCCACTTCTTCAATGAAGGTTATTCGACCTACGACGATTTTCTCGCCACTCTGGCATCGCGCAAGCGCAAGGCGATGAAGAAGGAGCGGCGCGAGGCGCTCGGTCACGGCATCTCGATCGACTGGCTGATCGGCAAGGACCTAACCGAAAGGGTCTGGGACGACTTCTTTGCCTTCTACATGGATACCGGCAGCAGGAAATGGGGGCGGCCCTATCTCAGCCGCGCGTTTTTCTCGATGATCGGCGAGCGCATGGCCGACGACATCCTGCTGGTGATGGCCAAGCGCAATGGACGCTACATTGCCGGCGCTATCAATTTCATCGGCTCCGATGCGCTCTACGGGCGCAACTGGGGCTGCATCGAGGACCACCCCTTCCTGCATTTCGAGGTCTGCTATCACCAGGCGATCGACTTCGGCATCGACCGTAAGCTGAAAGTGGTCGAAGCCGGCGCGCAAGGCGAGCACAAGCTGGCGCGCGGCTACAGGCCGGTGACCACGCATTCGGCGCATTACATCGCGCATCCCGGCTTGCGTAACGCGGTCGCCGACTATCTAAGGCGCGAGCGCCGCGAAGTGGAGCGGATGGCCGGCTATCTCGAAGAGCACACCCCGTTCCGCAAGGATCTGGCGGACGATTAGAGCGACATGCGTCCAATTGGACGCACAAAGTACGCTCGAAAGCATCGTACTTTCCGAAGATCGATTCCGATTGTCGGGTCGATGGGGTAGGAGCAAGGCACAATCCGGAGCGCACGCCATGGCCGAACAAACCACCTACGACAGCAACAATATCTTCGCGAAAATCCTGCGCGGTGAAATCCCGTCGCATCGCGTCTATGAAGATGACGCGGTTGTCGCCTTTATGGATGTGATGCCGCAAGGGCCGGGTCATACGCTGGTTGTGCCGAAGGCACCGTCGCGCAACCTGCTTGACGCGGATCCGGCAACATTCGGCCCACTCTTCGCCGTCGTGCAAAAGGTGGCGGTGGCGGTGAAGAAGGCCTTCGGCGCCGATGGCGTCACCATCCTGCAGTTCAACGAGCCTGCTTCGGGCCAGACCGTCTACCACCTCCATGTCCATGTCATTCCACGCTTCGAGGGCATCCCTTTGAAGCCGCATAGTGGGCAGATGGAGAAGCCGGAAGTGTTGGCGGAGAACGCTGGCAAGATACGGACGGCGCTGACAAACTGATGCCGGGCGTCGCACGTCCGGCCGCCCACCAGCCCCTCGAAGTAAAAAAGCCCCGTTTCCGGGGCCTTTTTTAGCTTTCAGGCCATCATCCCTTGCGGGGGAGTTGCGGCACCAGGCTGCGCTTGCTGCCGTCCTTGCCCTTGGGCTCCGCCTTCTGCGCGACCGCCTTTTTCGCGGCCGGCTTCTTGCCGGCAGCTTTCCTGGGCTTCGGCGTGTCGTCCGGTTCTTCCTTCTTCGGCTTGACCGGCGCCTCGTCGGCGAGCGACTCGAGCTTCAGCCCGGTTTCGCCGGTCTCTTTCTTGTCGACGGTGACACGCACCGTGCCGCCCTTCTTGAGCTTGCCGAACAGCACCTCGTCGGCCAGCGGCTTCTTGATGTGCTCCTGGATGACGCGGCCGAGCGGCCGTGCTCCCATGCGCTCGTCATAGCCCTTCTCGGCCAGCCAGGCGATCGCCTCCTGCGACAGGTCGAAGGTGACGCCACGCTCGGAGAGCTGGGCCTCGAGCTGCATGACGAACTTCTGCACCACCTGGTGGATGACCGGCACCGGCAGCGAGCCGAACGGGATGATCGCATCGAGACGGTTGCGGAACTCCGGCGTGAACAGCCGGTTGATCGCCTCGACATCGTCGCCTTCACGCTTGGTCGAGCCGAAACCGATAGCCGCGCGCTGCGCATCCGAGGCGCCCGCATTGGTGGTCATGATCAGGATGACATTGCGGAAGTCGATCTGCTTGCCGTTGTGGTCGGTCAGCTTGCCATGGTCCATGACCTGCAACAGGATGTTGAACAGATCCGGATGCGCCTTCTCGACCTCGTCCAGCAACAGCACGCAATGCGGATGCTGGTCGACGCCGTCGGTCAACAGGCCGCCCTGGTCGAAGCCGACATAGCCGGGAGGCGCACCGATCAGCCGTGAGACGGTGTGGCGTTCCATATATTCGGACATGTCGAAGCGGATCAGCTCGACACCGAGCGAGGCGGCGAGCTGCTTTGCCACTTCGGTCTTGCCAACGCCAGTCGGTCCCGAGAACAGATAGGAGCCGATCGGCTTCTCCGGTTCGCGCAGGCCGGCCCGCGCCAGCTTGATCGCCGAGGTCAAAGCCGTAATCGCGGTGTCCTGACCGTAGACGACGCGCTTCAGCTCGATGTCGAGACCGGCCAGCACCTTCTCGTCGTCGGCGGAAACCGTCTTCGGCGGAATGCGGGCGATGGTGGCGATCGTCGCTTCGATCTCCTTGATGCCGATGGTCTTCTTGCGCTTGGCCTCCGGCACCAGCATCTGCGAGGCGCCGGTCTCGTCGATCACGTCGATCGCCTTGTCCGGCAGCTTGCGGTCGTTGATGTAGCGCGCCGACAGTTCAACCGAAGCCTTGATCGCCTCAGCCGTGTAGCGAACCTTGTGGAACTCCTCGAAATAGGGCTTGAGACCCTTCATGATCTCGATAGCGTCCTCGATGGTCGGTTCGTTGACGTCGATCTTCTGGAAGCGCCGCACCAAGGCGCGGTCCTTCTCGAAGAACTGGCGGAACTCCTTGTAGGTGGTTGAGCCGATGCAGCGGATCGTTCCGGACGACAGCGCCGGCTTCAACAGGTTCGATGCATCCATGGCGCCGCCAGACGTCGCTCCTGCCCCGATCACGGTGTGGATCTCGTCGATGAACAGAACCGCGCCCGGATAATCCTCAAGCTCCTTGACGACCTGCTTCAGCCGCTCCTCGAAATCACCGCGATAGCGGGTGCCGGCCAGCAATGTTCCCATGTCGAGCGCGAAGATGGTGGCGTTGTGCAGCACTTCCGGCACGTCGCCCTCGACGATGCGCTTGGCGAGGCCCTCGGCGATCGCCGTCTTGCCGACGCCGGGGTCGCCCACATAGAGCGGATTGTTCTTGGAGCGGCGGCACAGCACCTGGATGGTGCGGTTGATCTCGGACTCGCGGCCGATCAGCGGATCGATCTTGCCGGCCTTGGCCTTGTTGTTCAGATTGACGCAATAGGCGGTCAGCGCGTCCTGCTGCTGCTTTTTCTTGCCGCTGTCCTCTTGCGGCTCGGCGCCGCTCTGGCCCTGCTCGTCATCGGCGCCACGCGGCGACCGCGTCTCGGACGCGCCGGGCCGCTTGGCGATGCCATGCGAGATGTAGTTGACCGCGTCGTAGCGGGTCATCTGCTGTTCTTGCAGGAAATAGGCGGCATGGCTCTCGCGCTCGGCGAAGATGGCAACGAGCACGTTGGCGCCGGAGACTTCCTCGCGGCCGGACGACTGCACATGGATCACCGCGCGCTGGATGACGCGCTGGAAACCGGCCGTCGGCTTGGAATCCTCGTCATAGCCGGTAACGAGATTGTCAAGCTCGGTATCGATGTAGGTGAGAACCGTGTGCTTCAACTCGTCGAGATCGACGTTGCAGGCGCGCATGACCGCGGCCGCCTCGGTGTCGTCGATGAGCGCGAGCAGCAAATGCTCAAGGGTTGCGTATTCGTGGTGCCGCTCATTGGCGAGCGTCAGCGCCTGGTGAAGCGCCTTTTCCAGGCCTTGGGAGAAAGCCGGCATGTTACCTCACTTCTTCTCCATCACGCATTGCAGCGGATGCTGATTCTGTCGGGCGAAATCCATGACCTGAGACACTTTGGTCTCGGCCACCTCGAATGTATAGACCCCGCACTCGCCCACTCCATGATTGTGAACATGAAGCATGATGCGTGTGGCGGCTTCACGGTCCTTCTGGAAAAAGCGCTCCAGCACGTGAACCACGAATTCCATGGGTGTGTAGTCGTCGTTGAGAATGAGGACCCGATAAAGGCTAGGCTTCTTGGTCTTGGTTTTGGTGCGCGTGATGACGGCCGTGCCGCGACCGGTCTCGTTGCCGTCGCTGCCGTTTTGCATCCGCACCACATCTGTTGTGGCAGTCAAACCTGTCGTCACGTAACCCTGCCTTTTCGAATCCCCATATGAGTTCGACATGTAGGTCTTCGATGAACGATTTTAAGCCCTTCTGTTTAGCTGACAATATGGCTAGGTGGCCAAACTTGACCGATTTTTCGAAATCGTGAAGGCAACAGAGCCCCTGATTTCAAATTGAGGGCATCGCATCGAAAGTACGCTAGTCAACGGCAAGGGAAAACGAAGCCTGAACTCTGTCATGCTGCCCACTGCTTCGGTCGATAGGTTGAGCGGTTTTCCGACCCGTCGCTTTGGCGGCACGATCCGATAGGCGTGGAGCACTTACGATTTATCGTAGATGCGTCAGCTAACGAAACAACATGCATCTGAATAACGAACCTGGAGTCGCATGATCCCTTCAGACGCGCTTTAGGTGCCAGCGAGTCTGTTTAGGCCGGACACACTTAGGATTTCCATCGTCCAACACGAGCGAGAACAGCGACAGGCAAGGTGCCGACGAGGACTATGGCAAGTGCCGCGATCGAGGCTTCCTCGTAGGTCCCGCGCGCCGCCTCGCCGTAGAGATGCGTCGCCAGGGTCTCGAAATTAAGCGGCCTCAACAGAAGCGTCGCCGGCAACTCCTTCATGCAATCGACAAACACGAGCAAGCCCGCAGCGACGAGCGACGGTTTCGAAAGCGGCAGAAGAATATGCCGGAATGTGCCAGTCACATTCTGGCCGAGGCTGCGCGCGGCGTGATCGAACGAGCGCGGAATGCGGCTGAAGCCCGCCTCGACCGAACCGACCGCAATCGCCAGGAAGCGTGCGACATAGGCGTAGCCGAGCGCTGCTCCTGACCCGATCAGCAGCAGGCCGGTTGGCGCGCCCAGCCATGCTAGCGCGGTTCGGTCGATCATCTGATCGAGGGCCGCGACGGGCAACAATATTCCGATGGCCACCACGGTGCCAGGCATCGCATAGCCGACCGTGGAAACCCTCTGCAAAGCCGCCGTGACGCGGCCGGGAAGCGAGCGCGCCGTATAGGCGATGATCACGCCGAAGAGCAGGATTGCGAGCGTGGCCATGGCCGACAGGGTGACGGTGTTGAGCGTTTCCGACAAGAGCCGGGGCGACAGCCCTGCGAAACGGACGCGCTTCCACGCCTCGACGACAAGATAGCTCGCCGGGGCGATGAACCCGATGAACACCGGCAGAAGGCCGAGCGCAAAAACCACCAGACCCGAAACGGTGCCGAGACGATGCGGTGTGAAACTCCGCGCCTTTTGTGCGCTCGACCAATAACGCTGACGACGGCGCGCCCAACGCTCGATGGTGACGAGCGCGACCACCAATGACAGCATGGCGAGCGCAATCTGCGCCGCGCCCGGCAGGTCGGACCGCGTCACCCATGTCGTGTAGACCGAGACCGTCAGTGTCTTCACGCCCAGGAACTCCGAGGCACCGATGTCGTTCAGCGCCTCCATCAGCGCGAGGCTGACGCCGACGGCGATCGCCGGACGTGCCAGCGGCAGCGCAACGCGCCAGAAGACGCCGCCTTTGCCACTTCCAAGCGTGCGCGACACCTCGACTAGATTGGCCGCCTGGGTGAGAAACATTGCCCGCGTCGTCAGGTACACATAGGGATAGAGCACGAAGCCGAGCAGCACGATGCAGCCGGCCATCGACCGGATGTCGGGAAGGCGGAATTCGTGTGGGCTGGTGAAGCCAAGTGCCACTCTGAGCGCACCCTGGACCAAGCCGATCGGATGGAGAAGATCGAGATAGACGTAGGCGATTATGTAGGTCGGCACCGCGAGCGGGAGGAGCAGCGCCCATTCGAGAAACCTGCGGCCGGGAAAGTCATAGGCGGTGACAAGCCAGGCCGTCGAGGTGCCAAGAAGCGTGACGAGGACACCGACGCCGATGAGTAGCGCCGTGGTCTGCTGGAAGGCCTGTGGCAGCACATAGGCGAGGAGATGCGGCCAGAGCCCGCTCGATCCCCGCAGCGCCTGCCAGATAAGGGCGAGAACCGGAGTCGCCACCAGCACAGCGACAAGCACGGTCGCCATGAACCACAGTCGCCCGGACCAGTACCGGGCGACCTTCACAGTGGAGGCTCTTCGCAGGTCGACATCCGACATCGGGAGATCACCGGGCGCAGCACTGCCCACGCCCGGATCGCCCATCAGTTGTCGAAGCCGACCTTCTCGGCCAGTTCGCTTGCCTGCTTGCGATGCTTGACGATTTCCGTCATCGGCACTGGATCGACTTTCAACGCGCCGAACGAGGCGATGATCGGGTCGATCGGAGCACCGGCCTTGACCGGGTATTCGAAATTTGCCTTGGCATAGAGTGTCTGGGCGTCGTCGGAAACCAGATATTCCAGCAGCTTGACCGCCTCACCCTTGTTCGGCGCATGCTTTGCGACGGCCGCGCCGCTGACGTTGACCTGCGTGCCGCCATCCTTGAACGTTGTCAGGACGACCTTGATCGCGTCGCCCCAGGCGACCTGCTCCTCACCGCCCTTGCCGGAGCGCATCAGTCCGACGTAGTAGGAATTGGCGATGCCTATCTGGCAAATGCCGCCGAGGATGTCCTTGGCCACATCGCGGTCGCCGCCGCCCGCCTTGCGGGCGAGATTCCCCTTGACGGCGGCAAGCCATGCTTCCGTCGCCTCGGCGCCGTTATGTGCGATGTAATCGGCAAAAAGAGCGGTGTTGTAGGGATGCTGGCCGGACCGGATGCAGACCTTGCCCTTCCATTTTGGATCGGACAGGTCCTCGTAGTTGAACGCGGCAAGATCGAGATCCTTGGCCGCGTAGAGTACGCGGGCCCGCATCGACAGAGCAAACCAGTTGTTGGCCGGGTCACGCAGGTTCTCCGGGACCGCGGCTTTCAGAACATCGGACTCGACCGGCTGCGTCAGGCCTTTTTCGGCCAGGTCAGCTAGGTTGCCGACATCGACCGTCATGAGAATATCGGCAGGTGAGCTTTCCCCTTCCGAGGCCACACGCTCCGCCAGACCATCTTTCATGAAGACTGTATTGACCTTGACGCCGCTCGAGGCGGTGAAGGCGTCAAGCAGCGGCTGGATCAGCCCAGGCTCACGCGTGGTGTAGATGTTCAGTTCGGCCGCCATGGCCCTGGCCTCGCCAGCGAGGGCGAAGACGCCGCCCACCAGGGCGAGTCGCAATGTGGAAAGGCTCTTCATGAAGCGGTCCTCCATTAATTGATTGGTGCGGCCGGCATTGGTTGACAGCCCGGGAATTGCTCGATCATATGTGAGTAATTTAGTCAAGTTACTTTGCGACCAAAGCGCTTGCGACTTATGCCGCAGCGAATATCAGCACGCCGCCTGGATCTATGGTCAGATGGATCGGCTCACCCGGCTTTACATCGATCCGGCTGGTGGTGCGCAAGCGCAAGAGGTCAGCAACGCCCTCGATCCTGACCAGCAATTGTTCGATCTCACCCAGAAAAGAGCGGTTGACGACAAGCGCCGGCAGACCTTCGTCGGAACCTGAAAGGCAGACAGCCTGCGGGCGGATGCAGGCAAACGCCTTGCCGCCTTCCGGAAGATCGAGCCGGGCTGGAAAGGTGCCCAGCACCGTTTCGACCCGGCCATCGCGGTAGATGCCCTCTACCCTGTTGCACGGGCACAAGAATTCGGCGGCGTAGAGTGAGTTGGGATGATCGTAGATATCGTAGCCCGTCCCGACCTGCACAACCCGCCCCTCCTGCATCAGCACAACCCGGTCACCGACGGAAAGGGCCTCCTCCGGGTCGTGCGTGACGAGGATCGCCGTCGTCCCCAAGGCTCTCAACGTTGAAGTGGTCTCCTCGCGCACCCGCTCCCGCAGGCCACGATCAAGGTTCGAGAAAGGCTCGTCCATCAGCAGGATGACGGGTTTTGGGGCAAGCGCCCGCGCTAGTGCGACTCGCTGCTGCTCGCCACCTGAAAGCGTGTGTGGGTAACGGCCGGAAAGCGCCTGGATGCCGATTCGGGCGATCACCTCGGCCGCACGGGCGCTCGCCTCGCGCCGCGACAGCCGCTTGAGGCCGAAGGCCACGTTCTCCTCGACGGTCAGGTGCGGGAACAGGGCATAATCCTGGAACATGAATCCGATGTTGCGGTCTTCGGGCTCGACAAAGCTGTTCGCGCCCGCGATCTCAATGCCATTGAGCAGAATTCTTCCGCTGTCCGCAGTATCGACGCCTGCAATGATCCGCAAAAGCGAGGATTTGCCGCAACCGGACTGGCCGACCAGGCAGACGATCTCTCCAGGCGCAATCGACAGCGAAACGTCATCCAGCGCCTGGGTGTCGCCGAAGCATCGGCTGATGTGTTCCAGCGTTAGCGGAGCGCCGGCATCATTTATCGACCCATGCATCATTCGCCCTCCGACACGCTGGCTCATAGCTGTTTAGATCAGCGTCGATCGGCTGGAAACTTAATTGCCATGAAAAAACCCGGCCGCACGTTCGCGACCGGGTCCGTCTTGCTGGCCCAAGGGCCGTGTTCACATCTTGTAGCGAGATTATTTCGCCTTTGCGACGATCGATTCGAACGGCTTGTAGGCTTCCTTGGCGAGTTCGGCATAGAGGTCACCGATCTTGGTGGCTTCGGTGACGAAGGCTTCGTACGACTGCCTGGCAAAATCGGACTGGATCTCGATCGCCTTCTCCAGCGACTTGGCCGACAAAAGTTTCTCGGCTGCTGCGCTGCCGGCCTCGAAGCTTTTCTTGGTGTACTCGCCCGCCTCGGTGGCGATGGCCTGCGCGCCCTTGGAAAGGGATGCGAAGCTCTTCAAGCCGCTATCCGCAAACTCCTTGCCGTATTTGCTGAAATCTTCATAGGTCTGGGTCATTCACGCAATCCCTTGCCAGTTGTCCTTGAGCGGTGGACGCGGCCTTTTCTCGGGGCCGCGTTGTGCAATGCAAGTAATATATTGTGCACTGCACAAAAGTCAAGGTTTCACCGACTCTGGGTTTCACCAAGTGCCATCCGGCCAGCAGATCGGCGCAACCGTCGGGAAATGGCTAAGATTCGAATAAAGAAAAGCTCAAGCTCGAAGAAAATGGTGAACGCCGCGGTTACCATAAACGGATTGGTAACGCTGGCCGCGATAGCTTGGCTTGAAGTGAGGCAGGACCCCTTTGCCGCCTCCACCGCAACAAAAATTCAAAGGAACCATCGGTGCGTCAGGCGTTGTCGGGCATTCTCTCCAAATCCGCGTCCTCCTTGAAAACGATCATGATCCTCGCTTTGGCGATGACATTCGTCGTTGCCGGAGCTGCTTCGTCCATGGCGGCGAGGTCGGCGGCCATCGTCATCGACGCCAAGACCGGCAAGGTGCTTTACTCTTCGAATGCCGATGGCCGACGCTATCCCGCCTCGCTCACCAAAATGATGACGCTTTACCTGGCCTTCGAGGCCATGGCGAACGGCAAGATCGGCAAGAACTCCCGGGTCGTCTTCTCGCCCAATGCCGCTGCCGAACCGCCGACCAAACTCGGCGTCAAACGGGGCGGCGCGATCACGGTCGAGACCGCGATCCTGTCGATGGTGACCAAGTCGGCAAACGACTCGGCAACCGCAATCGGCGAACTTCTCGGCGGCAATGAAGCCAATTTCGCCCACATGATGACGGCCAAGGCGCGGGCCCTGGGCATGAAGGGGACTGTTTTCCGCAACGCCCACGGCTTGCCAAATCCCGGTCAGTTCACCACCGCGCGCGACATGGCGGTGCTCGGCATCGCGCTGCGGGAGCATTTTCCCCAGTATTACAGCTATTTCTCGCAGCGTTCCTTTCTCTACGGCCGCAGGCGCATCAACGGCCACAACCGCCTGCTTGGACGCATCAAGGGCGTCGATGGCATCAAGACTGGTTACACCCGCGCCTCCGGCTACAATCTCGTTTCCTCGGTCGACGACGGCGATCGCCGCATCGTCGCGGTGGTCATAGGCGGGAAATCCGGCGGCAGCCGCGACAACCAGATGGCCGCATTGATCAAAACCTACCTGCCGAAGGCGTCGTCGCGCGGCAGCGGCATGCTGATCGCCAAGGCCAGTGGTGGCAACCCGATCACCGCGCTGGCGAAAGTATTCCTGCCCAAGCGCGACGCGCCGACGCCGGACAGCAGGCCGGACGACGATGCGGCGTACAACGAGGCCCCGGACGGCGATGCCATTGCCTCCCTGGTGGAGGAAACCGAGCCCGTCGTTGAAGAAGCCACCCCCGTCGTTGAGACCAGGCCCGTCTCCCAGACCAGGAAGGTCGAAACAGTGGCCGCCGCTACGGCGGACGATGTGGCGACCGCACGGGTCGCAGCAGCCTATGGCGAACCGGCAACGGTCGATCCCGTCAACACGGCATCGGTGCCGTCCGGCTGGGCAGTCCAGGTCGCCTCTTCGCCAAAACAGTCCGAAGCCCAGGCTCTCCTGGACGAGACGAGCAAACAGGCGCCTTCGGTCCTGGCCGATGCTGTGGGCTTCACCGTCGCCTTCGAGAAGGGCGGCGTCACCTACTACCGCGCCCGGTTCGGCTTTGGCTCGAAGACTGCCGCCTCGAAAGCCTGCAACGCCCTGAAGAAAAAGAAAATCGAGTGCTACGCCGTCCACCAGTAGGCGGCGTCGAAACATCTCCCGGAAGAATTCTGCGTCGAAGGAGACTAGTTGTGATTGGAGAGCAAGACGTCCTTGGCTTCGTTGATCCGCGCCGCCAGAAACGAAGTGCCGCCGAGATCGGGGTGCAGGCGCTGCATCAGGCGGCGGTGCGCCTTGCGGACATCCGCCGCGGCGGCCCCCGCTTCAAGACCAAGGATCTTGTAGGCCTCCTCCTTAGTCATGGCGCCCGAACCTGGCGAAACACCCAGCCCGTCGCCACCATTCGCCTCCGCGTCTTTGCGCCAGATGGGAAATCTGCCGTCAAGATACGTCTCTAGCAGCTGGCGGCTCTCCGGGTCGCCGGGGAGTTCGCGATAAAGCTGCTGCAATTCCGCAAGGCTCATCGTGCCTAGCATCTTGCCTTCATGGCGGCCGGCGAGCACGAGCCCCTCCAGATTGCCGGTATCGTGATCAAGCTCCATTTCGAGGGCCGCGGTGCGCACCGTCGAATACTTGCCCGGCTCCAGTTTCGCCGTCGGCCGCTTCATCCGCATCGAGCCATACCAGGCGAGCGCCGTCGACAGGATCAAGCCGCCGATGCCTGCGCGTCCAACCAGAAGCGCGGCGACGCCGATCAGCGCCAGCAGGACAGGCCCAAGCGTCCTCATCCAGCTTGCGAGTTTCGCGGGGTCGGAGCGCAGAAACACCATGGCCACGCCGAGCAGCACCAAAAGCAACGCCACGAATGCGATAGTCGCGCCCATCATTTCCTGCCGCTCCGCAGATGCTCGATCAGCAGCCGGTCTTCCGGCCTGCCCCTGGCCTCCAGAGCCTTCAGCCCGCCCGTCGCAAACACCGCAACCGCCGATAGCAGGCTGGCCAAGGTTGCGGCGGCCCGCCGATCAAATCGGAACCAGGCGCCTTTGGACAGCCGCGCAATATCCTTGAACGCCTTTTCCGCGCCGGCATCATGGCCCTCCTGAAAGACGAAGACAGGAACGCCGTGCAGGCCGAGGCTGCCGGCCTTTTCCGCCAGATCGTCGATATTTTCCTCCATCGCGTCGCCGATATAGACCAGGGCGTTGACCTTGGCCGCCGCCGTCTGTTTCAGCGCATGGGCGAGCACCTTGCCGATCTGGGTGTGGCCGCTGCGGCATTCGATCCGCGTCATCAGCTGCTTCAGCGCGTTCGTATCGGTGACGAATGCGGATGAGCGGCACTCGCCAAAACCGCGAAAATAGACCAGTTGGACCTTGAGCGCCCCGGCCTTGCCGACGGCGTCGAACATCTCGCCCTGCAGCGCACAGGCGAGATCCCAGGTCGGCTGGCGGCTCATGGTCGCGTCGAGGGAAAGGATCAGCCTGCCAGTACCGGTCGCGGACGCAGCCAGCGTCCTTGCCTGACGGATAAACGCGTCGATCTCGCCGGTGCTCGATTGGGATTCGACCGGCGCAGGATTGGCCTTTGCGGGCACGGGCTGCTTCTTGTCGCTCATGACATTCAAGATGTGGCGTTGTCGCACAGCTTGCAAGCCCAGCATGAGGCTATCTGGAGGGCCGGCGATCACCGCAGCTTTGAATTTTGGGGCCTTCCTAGAGAAGGCCGAGATCGGCAAGCTCGCGCCTGAGTTTCGGCGGCATTTCGACCAATCCCGCTTTGCCCTTGGAGAGATCGGCCGGTGCGTCCGACGATTTCAAATAGCGCCAGCCTTGAAAGGCGCGGCGCGGCTGCCATTCAGTCGGCACGACCGCGGGATCGAGGATCAGGTGACAGCGGCCGATACCCTCGTCATCGGTGAAAGGACGGATTTCGGTGATCAACTGGCGGCACTGCACGTTGCCCTTGATTACCCAGTAGAGGGAACCGCCATCGGTGACCTCGGCGCTGCGCGTCGGCGTCATGCGGGTGGTGTGGTAGTGCTCGACCGGTTCACCGGCGCGCCGCCGTTCGTCGAGGCGGAACGCGATCCACTCTTCGAGATCTTCGACGCTGTCGCAGCCAACGCAGAGCTTTATGAGATTGAGGGACATGGATCAAGGTTTAGTCCGGCGCGCGAAGGCGTCAACTGGCCCAATCGACTTTCTCCACAGTGCCGCTGTTCTCCACGGCGCCAATCCACAGTGCAAGGTTTGGCTCAGCATTCCACGATATTGACGGCCAGTCCGCCGAGGCTGGTTTCCTTGTATTTCTCGTTCATGTCGAGGCCGGTCTGGCGCATGGTCTCGATCGCGGCATCGAGCGGCACGAAATGAACGCCGTCGCCCTTGATGGCCAGCGACGCGGCAGTCACCGCCTTGACGGCGCCGAGCGCGTTGCGCTCGATGCAAGGCACCTGCACCAGCCCGCCGACCGGATCGCAGGTCATGCCGAGATGATGCTCAAGCGCGATCTCGGCGGCGTTCTCGACCTGCTCAGGCGTGCCGCCCATCACGGCGCACAGCCCCGCTGCCGCCATCGCCGAGGCCGAACCGACCTCGCCCTGGCAGCCGACCTCGGCGCCCGAGATCGAAGCGTTGGTCTTGATGATGCCGCCGACCGCTGCTGCGGTCAGCAGGAAATCGCGGATGCTCGGCTGGTCGGCCTCGGGATGGAAATGCAGCCAGTAGCGCAGCACCGCCGGCAGCGTGCCTGCAGCACCATTGGTCGGCGCGGTGACGACGCGCCCGCCGGCGGCGTTCTCCTCGTTCACCGCCATGGCATAGATCGACAGCCAGTCGTTGGCGAGCAGCGGATTGGGCCGGTTCTGCCGCCACTGCTCCTGCAGCTTGTCATGCAATTGTCGCGCGCGTCGGCGCACCTTCAGGCCGCCCGGCATGATGCCGTCCTGCGATAGGCCGCGCTCGATGCAGCTCTTCATCGCGCTCCAGATGCCGTCGAGGCCGGCGTCGAGCTCTTCGCGCGACATCTGCGTCTCTTCGTTGACGCGCTTCATGTCGGCGATGGAAAGACCGCTTTTCGCGGCCATCGACAGCATCTCGACAGCGTTCTTGAAGGGGTATGGAACGTTTTTGCCTTCCGTCGTCACCGAGCCCTTCGCCTTCATCCGCTGCAGCTCTTCTTCGGAAACCACGAAGCCGCCGCCGATCGAATAGTAGATGCGCTTGAGCAGCAGGCGGTCGTCGGCATCATAGGCAGAGAAAGCCATGCCGTTGGCGTGGCCGGAAAGCGGCGTCTTGCGATCCAGCACCAGATCCGTCGCCGGGTCGAAGCGATAGGACGGATGGCCGGGCGGCGAAATCCGCTTCTCGGCGGCGATGCGGTCGACGATGCCGTCCGCCTGATCGGGGTCTACCGTCTGCGGCGTCTGGCCGGCAAGCCCGAGCACGACGGCGCGATCTGAACCATGGCCGATGCCGGTATAGGCAAGCGAGCCGTGCAGGCTGGCGGCGATGCGGTCGACCTTGGCGCCGACCGGGCGTGGCCAGTCATCTCCCGCGACCTCGTCGAGAAAACGCCGCGCAGCCGTCATCGGTCCCATCGTGTGCGAACTCGATGGTCCAATGCCGATCTTGAACAGGTCGAAAACCGAAAGGAACACGCGCCGCTCTCTCCTGTTGGAATCTATATATAGGAATTCCTGTGATGTTTCCGCTCTTTCGAAGATTGCGGCGCTGCACCTGCCGACCTTGTTTGCTCCGGCAGCGACATCGTTGCGTTCCGCCATCGAAGCGCCGCCACCGCTTGTGGTAAGAGGGTTGCATGGGCGATTCCTTCCATTTGTCGACGGCAGACCTCGTTGCGCTTGCCTTCTTCGTTTTCGTGTGGGTGCTGCATACGCTCGCCTCCGACGGAAAGCTGGTCAGGCGCATGTCGCTGACGACGGCGATGAACGTCCAGCGTCAAGCCTGGATGCGGAACATGGCCGAACGCGAGGTCCGCATTGTCGACACCGCCATCATGGCCGGCCTTCAACAGGGAACCGCCTTCTTCGCCTCCAGTTCGCTGATTGCGATCGGCGGCTGTTTTGCCCTGCTCGGCGCCTCCGATCAGGTTGTTTCGGTGCTGAGCGACCTGCCGCTCGGCGCGACGTCGTCCCGCTCCGCCTTTCAGATGAAGGTGTTCGGATTGGTGCTGATCCTTGCCTATTCCTTTTTCAAGTTCGGCTGGGCCTACCGGCTGTTCAACTATTGCTCGATTCTGATCGGTGCGGTGCCGATCCCGCACGGCGAGGCTTCACGCAACCCGGTCAGCGAGACGGCGGTATGGCGGGCGGCGCGCATGAACATGCTGGCCGGAAAACATTTCAATTCCGGCATGCGCGGCGTGTTCTTCTCGATCGGCTATCTCGGCTGGTTCGTCGACCCAAAAGTATTCGTGCTGTCGACGCTGCTGTTGCTGGCGGTTCTGGTGCGTCGCCAGTTCTTCTCGGCGGCGCGGCAAGCCGTGATTGGTCAGCCGCCCGAGCCGACACCCGGTCCGGGAAAAAGCCGATCGATGCGGCCCGACAGCCGGTAGGCGACGAGCCCGGTCCATTCGCGGACCGCCGTGCTGGTAGCTGCAGCGAAACGAAGGGATCGTCGCGAGACAGGCCGATGCCTTCCTTGCCGGAGGTGCGGATCGCCAGATTCAACGGCTGGACGAGGAGCCAGAAGACCTTGGAAAGATGTTAGAACATCCCTCACCCCTTCAGGTGGGAGACGACACTACCACCACTTTTCCGGCTGGAACGTACCCGCAGCCTGTTCGATGACATGGGCGGTCTGGCACAAGGTTTCCTCGTCGAACGGCCGGCCGATGAGCTGCAGGCCGAGCGGCAGGCCCTTGGCGTCGAGCCCTGCGGGCACGGCGATGCCCGGCAGTCCGGCCATGTTCACGGTCACCGTGAAGATGTCGTTGAGGTACATCTTGACCGGGTCGGCGGCCATGTCCTCGTCGGCGATGCCGAAGGCCGCCGACGGCGTCGGCGGGCGGCGGGGGGCGGGGCCCCCCCGGCGGGTTGGGGTTTTGGGAAACCCCCGTTGTTGGGTTGGCGCCCTAGTGGGCGGGCCGTATTTTGGGGGGGTGGTTGCCGGGGGGGG